>JALVWZ010000349.1 GCA_027023115.1 Thermaceae bacterium | reverse complement strand
CGGGCCCGAGGGAGCGGGTGGCGACCCGCGCGCGGTGTTGCGCGAGGTGCGCGCCGAGATGGTGCCGCAGGTACGGCGGGCGCTGGCGTTCGCGGGCAAGGAAGATGACGCCGGCGCGGTGGTGGACGCCTGGCTCGAGCGCCTGCCGCTGGTCCAGCGCATGCTTACCCTCGACGCCCAGGCCGCCTACGAAGGCGACCCGGCGGCCACCAGCCCCGAAGAGGTCGTCTGCTGCTACCCGGGCTTCTTGGCCATCGCCTACCACCGCCTGGCCCATGAGCTCTACCGCCTGGGGGTGCCGCTGGTGCCCCGGGCCATCAGCGAGCGCGCCCACGGCCTCACCGGGATCGACATCCACCCGGGAGCACAGATTGGCGAGCGATTTTTCATAGACCACGGCACCGGCATCGTCGTTGGCGAAACGGCGGTCCTGGGGCGGGGCGTGAGCCTGTACCAGGGCGTGACCCTGGGCGCCAAGAAGTTCGAGCTCGACGCTCGCGGCAACCCGGTCAAGGGCGTACCCCGGCACCCGATCTTGGAAGACGAAGTAATCGTCTACGCCGGCGCGACCATCTTGGGCCGGGTGACCATCGGCCGCGGCTCGGTGATCGGCGGCAACGTCTGGCTTACCGAGAGCGTGCCGCCGCACAGCCGCATTACCCACAGCAGCGAAAAGATATGAAAACGGGGGCGCGCAGCACGCGCCCCCGCCTGCACCGCCTGAAGGTTAGTCGCAGCTCGCCGCCGCGCCCACCTCGATGCGGAACTTGCGGGCTTCGTGAACGGTTATCTCCACCGGTTGCTTGGCCACGCCGGTATGGCAGCCGGGCTCGAGGGTACGCCCGTCCAGCTCCACCCGCCCCTGCTCGAAGCGCACGCTATAAGGTTCATTGGCCACTATCCGGTACTCGCCGTCTCGGATTGCCGCAGCGGCCACCACGTAGACCTTACCCGCCGGCCCTTCGTAACAGATGGTGCACTGGCTGCTACTGCCTACCACCGGCTCACCGCCGCTAACGGTCACCTCCGCCAACTTGCTGCCGCTAGGGTAGACCTCGAAGTTGCCTTCAGAAAAGAACTGGTAAGCGCTGACCGCGTTGGCCGCCGTGAACCAGGCCCAGGCGAAGGCGGTAATCACCGTAAAGACCCGCGCCGTGGTGCTCTTGCTGCGCGTCCAGCCCACCCAGGCTCCCCACAGCGCCAGAGCCACCAAGAACAGGTAAAAGAAGGATGCGAAGACACTCATGCCCACTCCACCTCCTCCCAGAGCCGCGCCGCGACCGCCGCCAGCAACGCCGCTAGCAGCAGACCCACCAGCGCCGGCGCGGTGGGGATGCCCCCAAAGACGAACTGCAGGCTGGACTGCAGGTCAAGCTCGCCCTGCATGCCCAGCAACCGGGCCACCTCCCTGGGAACCGTCAGGTGCGGGATGGGTATCTGCGGCAAAAAGGTGAGGTGCTGCGTGCTCCAGCTGCTAAGCCAACCCCATATCCCGAAAACACCAAAAACGCTGGCCACGGCTGGCAGCTGGCCGCCACGCCCGGGCCGGTAGGCGGCCACCAGCATTCCGTAGACGATGGCCAAAAAAACCGTCGGCGCCGCGATGGCGACCATGGCGTACCCCCAGGCCGCCCAGGGAACCCAGGCGTCGTAG
>JALVWZ010000348.1 GCA_027023115.1 Thermaceae bacterium | reverse complement strand
GACTCTGCCAGGTGTAGTTGATGGCCTCCCAGGCGCCCAGGCCGCGCATGGCGCGGCGGATGGCCTCCTCGCGGAGGTAAGGCTCCTCGGCGCCAAGGTTGTCGGCGGCGGGAATTTGCGCCAGCGGCTCGGTGGGAACGTGTTCGTAGCCGAGAATGCGCCCCACCTCCTCCACCAGGTCTTCTTCGATTGTCAGGTCGACCCGCCAAGTGGGCGGCCGGACCGTGTAAGGCTCGCTCTGACCCTCGACCAAACAGCCCAAACGGCGCAGTGCCTCCAGCTGCGCGTCCGGGTCGAACCCGGTGCCGAGGAGGCGGTTCGCGTAGCTGGGACGGAACGGCACCAGCGCCCGCGGCTTGTCGCCGCCAACGTCGACCACCACGTCGCCCACGACGCACCCGCTCCACTGCTGCAAGAGGTGCAAAAAGCGCACCGCCACCCGCGGGGGCAGGTTGGGGTCGACGCCGCGCTCGAAGCGGTAGCTGGAGTCGGTGGAAAGACCCAGCCGCCTGGCGGTCAGGCGCACCCGCACCGGATCGAAGTGGGCCGCTTCCAGCACCACCTCGCGGGTCTTTTCGGTCACCTCCGAGTTGGCCGCGCCCATCACCCCGGCCACGGCCACCGGCTCGCTGCCGCCGGCGACCTTGCGGGCGATTACCAGGTCCTCGCCGGTCAGCTGCCGCTCCTCGCCGTCGAGGGTGACTATCTTCTCCCCGGCTTTGGCCCGCCGCACCACGATGCCGTTTTGTACCTCTTCCAGGTCGAAGGCGTGCAGCGGGTTGCCCAGCTCCCACATGGTGTAGTTGGTGGCGTCCACCACGTTGTTGATGGGGCGCAGACCGGCGGCCAGCAAGCGCCGCTGGGCCTCGAGCGGACTGGGACCGATCTCCAGGTCGCCGGCGTAGCGGGCCAGGTAGCGGTCGCAACTCTGCGGGTCTTCCACCTCGACGCTGACGAAGCGCGGGGTCGGGCTCTCGTCTATGTCGCTGGGAGGCGTCACCAGCTCCAGGTTCAGCTTGGCGGCCACGTCGCGGGCCACGCCCAGCACGCTGAAGGCGTCGGCGCGGTTGGGCGTGAGCTCGAGCTCGAAGACCACCTCTTCCGGCCAGACCTCGCGCAGCTCGCGGCCGGGCGGCAGCGCTCCGGCGGGCAGCTCCAAAAGCCCGCCGGCGTACTCACCCACGCCCAGCTCGGCCGGGCTGAGGGCCACGCCCTCGCTGGTTACGCCGTGAATCTCGCGCTCGCTCACGACGGTGCCGTCGGGCAGCACCGCGCCCGGGCGGGCCACCGCCAGCCCCACGCCGGCGCGGGCGTTGGGTGCGCCGCTGACCAGGGCGACCACCTCGCGCCCCACGTCGACCTCGAGCTTCTTCAGTTCGGTGCCCGGGACTTCCTCGGCCTTTAGCACGCGCCCGAAGACGACGCCCGCCGGCGGCGCGGGCAGGGTGCGCACCTCCTCCACCGCCAGCCCCAAAGCGTCCAGCACCTCGCGCAGCTTTGCGGGCGCGGGCAGGTCGGGTAAAAACTCCTTTAACCACGAGTAGGGAACGTTCACCAGATACCTCCTAAGGGCGCGGGAACTGGCGCAGGAAGGCCAGCCGGTTCGAGTAGAAGTAGCGGATGTCGGGGATGCCGTAGCGCAGCATGGCGATGCGTTCGAC
>JALVWZ010000347.1 GCA_027023115.1 Thermaceae bacterium | reverse complement strand
GCGTTCGGGAACTGGCGCCGCTTGATGATGTCTTTGAGGGTCAAAAGCCCCCTGAGGCGGTCGTTCTCGTCCACCAGGGGCAGTTTTTCGATCTTGTGTTTGCGCAGCACCGCTTCGGCCTCGGCCAGCGTCATCCCCGGCGGGCCCACCACCAGCCGCGCGCGCGGCGTCATCACCTCGGCCACCGGTCGCCCGAGGTCGGTCTCGAAGCGGATGTCGCGGTTGGTGACCAGACCCAGCAGCTTGCCGTGGACGTCCACCACCGGCAGGCCGCCGATCTTGTACTCGCCCATCAGGCGGTCGGCGTCCTCGAGGGTGGCGTTGGGGGGCAGGGTTATCGGGTCGGTGATCATCCCGGCCTCGCTGCGCTTGACGCGGCGCACGTCTTCGGCCTGGCGGCGGGGGTCGAGGTTCTTGTGGATCACCCCGATGCCGCCCTCGCGGGCCATGGCGATAGCCATCTTGGCCTCGGTGACGGTGTCCATCGCCGCCGAGAGCAGGGGTACGTTGAGGCGCAGTTTGCGGGTCAGGGGGCTTTTGGTGTCCACCTCGGAGGGGAGCACCTCCGAGTAGGCCGGCAGCAAGAGAACGTCGTCGAAGGTCAGGCCCGTACCGGTTATTTTCGAGCTGAAGTCGAGCATCTTCCCTCGATTATAGAGGGCGGGTCACTTTGGCGGCGGCGGGCGAAAGTCTTTCATCAGCCAAGGTTGCAAGAGCACGTAGGCGACGCCGTAGACGGCCAGTTGCGCCCACCACTCCTTGAACACCTCGAGACCCAGCGAGATGCCGATGGTCATCAGCAGCAGCAACCCGAAGAAAAGGGCGAAGGTCTTGATGAACAGGCGCAGCATCTTGGGGAAGGTCAGTTTGCGGGCCTCCTCGAGCTGGCGCTGGTAGCGTTTTTGCTGTTTTTTCTTCTTGCCCACGAGCCGTAGCATACCGCAGGGGTTAGGCTGAGGTATGCGCGAGATCTGGGAGGGGCTGGTGGCGTTCCCGCACCGGGGCACCGGCACCAGCCGCGAGCGGGAGGCGGCCGCCTGGCTGGCGGCGCAGCTGGAGAGCCGCGGATTCACAACCGAGACGCAGCGCTTCGCCGCCCCCGCCAGCTGGGGGCCGGAGGTACTGACCATTTCGCTGGTCCTGGGTCTGGGGGCGCTGCTGGGCTGGCCGTGGCTGGCCGCTTTGGGTCTCTACGGCTTTTGGGCCTATTTTTCGGGCTGGCCGCGCCCTTGGAGCTCCCTCTTCGCCCGCGCCCGCTCGCAAAACGTGCTGGCGCAGGCCGGGTCGGGGCCGCGCACGCTGGTGCTGATGGCGCACTACGACACCGCCAAGACCCACTTCGTTTACGACCCCCGGCGGGTACGCGGTTTTCGCGGCCAGTTCCTCGCAAACGCCGCGCTGGCGCTGCTCGCGCCGCTGGCGGCGTTCTACGGCGGCTGGTTGGGGGTAGGTTTTGGCGCGTATTTTCTGGTCCAGGCAGGCCTGCTGGGCTGGCGCGAGCTGCGAGCCCCCTACGTGAACGGCGCCAACGACAACGCCAGCGGGGTGGCGGTGGCTACGCAGCTCTTCCTGGAGGCGGCGCGGCGGCCTCCGGCGGGGTGGCGCTTGTTGCTGGCGCTCACCGGAGCCGAAGAGACCGGCGCGGCGGGGGCGGCGGCGCTGCTCAAGAGCGGCCGGCTGCCGCCGGACGCGCTGGTGCTGAACATAGACAACGTCGGCAAGGGCGAGCTCTTTTACGCCACCGGCGAGGGGATGTTGGCCTATACGCCTTACCGCGGCGAGCTGCTCGCGGCGGCGGCCGGCCTGGCCGGCGCCCGGCCGCTGGCCTACCGCCTGGCCTACTTCGATACCTGGCCGCTGGCGCGGCATGGGCTGGCGACGCTCACCCTGATCCGCCTCGAGGCCGGCGTACCCCCCAACTGGCACTGGCCGAGCGACGTGCCCGCCAGCGTTTCCTGGGAGGCGGTAGAAGACACCCGCGACTGGGCGCGGCGGCTCTTGGCCAGGGTGCTGGGCACCCACGAATGGGGGTACGAAAGCGGTATTGAAGGAAAGTAAAGTTAAGGTGTAATGTTGCAGCGCTCGGGAACTTACAGGTGGCGGATGGGCGTGGCCTCGCGCCTGATTCTGGGGGTGGCCATCGGCATCTTGCTGGCGGGCGGGGCGCTGGAGATGGACCCCGGGGCCTTCCTGGGCTTTTTCGTGGTCAACCTGGTATATGGGGTCTTCGTTTGGCGGGTCAGCGACCGGGCCGGCGCGTGGCTGGACTGGCTCAACCTAATTTTCGATACGGCGATGATGGTGCTGCTGCTGCGGCTCACCGGCGGGGCGGCCAGCCCGCTGGGGTTCATGGTCTACCTCTGGTTCTTTTCGATGTTGCTGGCCAATGCTCAAAGCGGCGACCCGCGCTCGCTGGTCTTCACTACGGCGGTCGGATGGCTGGTGTTCGCCCTGGGTTCGGGCGGCCGGGGGTGGCTGCGGGTCATGGCCGTCAACAGCGTTGGGCTGGGCCTCTTCGCCTATAGCGCCCTCCTGCTGCTGAGCGAGCGCCGCCTGGGGCGGCTGGACCCGCTAACGCGGGTGCTCAACCGCGGGGCGGGCCTGGAGTGCCTGGCCGAAAAGATGCGCCGCCGCGAGGGGTTCGAACTGGCCTTCATAGACCTCAAGAACTTCAAGGCGGTCAACGATGCCTACGGCCACGCCGTCGGAGACCAGGTGTTGCGGGTGCTGGCCGGGCGCCTGCTGGCGAGCGTGCGCGGGCAGGATTTGGTAATCCGCTACGGCGGGGACGAGTTTCTGGTTGCCGCCAGCGGGGCGGGTTTGCAAAAGCGTTTGCGCCGGGTATTCGCCACCCCTCTGGGCGTTTTTGGCCGGCGCGTGGCGGTGCAGGGTGACGTTGGCCTGGTGCGCTGGCGGCCCGAGGACGGCCTGAGCTTGCAGGAGCTGCTCGACCGCGCCGACGCCGCGATGTACCGAATGAAATATACTGGTGTCCGTGAGGATCGTTAGCGAGCCGGCGGAGATTCCCTCCCCCGGCGTGCGACCCCGGGGTCTGGTGCCCACCATGGGCTACCTGCACGAAGGCCACCTGGAGCTTATTCGCCGTGGCGCGGCGGAAAACGCCGAGGTGGTGGTTTCTATCTTCGTCAACCCCTTGCAGTTCGGGCCCGGTGAAGACTACCAGACCTACCCGCGCGACCTCGAGCGCGACGTTCGTCTGGCCGAAGAGGCCGGCGCCGCCTGGGTCTTCCACCCCACCCCCGCGGCAATGTACCCCCCGGGGTTCGCCACCACGGTCCACGTCGGTGGTCCGCTCACCGAGCGCTGGGAGGGCGAACGCCGCCCCGGCCACTTCGACGGCGTGGCCACGGTGGTCAGCAAGCTCTTCAACCTGGTCCGCCCCGACCGCGCCTACTTTGGCGAGAAGGACTACCAGCAATTGCAGGTGGTGCGCCGCTTTACCGCCGACCTGAACCTGGGTGTGGAGATCGTTCCGGTGCCCATCGTGCGCGAGCCCGACGGGCTGGCGCGCTCCAGCCGCAACGTCTACCTGACGCCCGCAGAGCGGCCCAAGGCCACGGTGCTCTACCGCGCCCTCCTCGCGGTTCGTGAAGCAGCGCGCAGCGGCGCCACACCCGAACAGGCGCAGAGCGCCGGCGAGCGCGTGCTGGCCGGGGTGCCCGAGTTCGAACCCGAGTACCTGGCCGTGGTACACCCCGATACCCTCGAGCCTATCTTGGACTGGGTCCCGGGCGCCCGCGCTATTGTTGCCGGGCGCTTTCCTACGGTACGCTTGATTGACAATATGGAGGTTTGGCACCGGTGACGATCGTTGACATGCTGAAGGCGATGGTGGCGCAGCGCGCCTCCGACATCCACCTGCAGGCGGGGGCGCCGCCCACCGTCCGCATCGACGGCAAGCTGAAGCCCTTCAGCCCCAAGCCGCTCGAGCCGCACGAGGTCGAGCAGATAATCCGCGTCTTGCTCACCCCGGATCAGTGGGAGATGTTCGAGTATCAAAAGGAGATGGACTTTGCCTATACCATCCCCGGCGTCGCCCGCTTCCGCTGCAACCTGATGCGGCAGCGCGGCTCGATGGGTTTGGTCATGCGGGTCATCTCCGACGCCATTCCCAGCTTCGAGGCGCTGGGCCTGCCGCGCCCCATCATGGAGCACTTCGCCGGACAGGAGCGCGGCCTGGTGCTGGTCACCGGCCCCACCGGCTCCGGTAAGTCCACCACCTTAGCGGCCCTGATAGACCACATCAACACCCATTTTCCCAAGAACATCATCACCATCGAAGACCCAATCGAATACCTGCACAAGAACAAGAAGAGCCTGGTGGTCCAGCGCGAGGTAGGCGTGGATACCGACTCCTTCCGCAGCGGCCTGAAGTACTCGATGCGGCAGGACCCCGACGTGATCCTGATAGGCGAGATGCGCGACCGCGAAACGGTCGAGGCGGCCATCACCGCCGCCCAGACCGGCCACCTGGTCTTCTCGACGCTGCACACCCTCGACTCGATCCGCACCATCAACCGCATCATCGACTTCTTTCCGCTGCACGAGCACCAGCAAATCCGCATCCTGCTGGCGGAGTCGCTTTTGGGCATCGTTTCCCAGCGCCTCTTGCCGCGCGCCGACGGCCGCGGCCGGGCACTGGCCCACGAGGTGCTGGTGGCCACGCCCCTCATCCGCGAGTACATCAAGGACGAGGCCAAGACGCCGCAAATCAAAGAAGCCCTCATGGAAGACAACACCCGCGGCATGCACACCTTCGACCAACACTTGGTGGATCTCTACAAAGAGGGCGTCATCTCCCTGGAAGACGCCCAGGGCTTTGCCACCAGCCCGCACGAGTTCAAACTGCTGCTGACCCAGATGACCGGCAAGAGCTTTTCCGACTGAGCCCCTTTTCTAACCGGCGCCTGCCGTACAATCGAAGGCGGAGGTCGGTATGCTTGTAACCGGTTTGGAAATATTGGCGAAGGCCCGCAAAGAGGGCTACGGCGTCGGCGCCTTCAACACCAACAACATGGAGATCACCCAGGCGATCCTGGAAGCGGCCGAGGCCAAGCGCAGCCCGGTGATCATCGCCTTGTCCGAGGGAGCCCTCAAATACGGCGGCCGGGCCCTCACCAAGATGGTTCACGAGCTGGCGCGCGACGCCAGCGTTCCGGTGGCGATCCACCTCGACCACGGGCACTCTTACGAGTCGGTACTGCGGGCGCTCTACGCCGGTTTTACCTCGGTGATGATCGACAAGTCGGGCGAGCCCTTCGACGTCAACGTGGCCGAGACCAAGCGGGTCGCCGAGGCGGCGCACGCGGTCGGGGCCAGCGTCGAGGCCGAGCTGGGCCGCTTGGCCGGGGTGGAGGAACACGTGGCCGTGGACGAAAAGGACGCGCTGCTGACCAACCCGCGCGAGGCGCAGATATTCGTCGAGCGCACCGGGATAGACTTTCTGGCGGTGGCCATCGGCACCTCGCACGGCCCCTACAAAGGCAAGGGTAAGCCCTTCATAGATCACGCGCGGCTGGTGGAGATCGCCAAGCTCCTGGGGCCCGACTACCCGCTGGTATTGCACGGCGCCAGCGGCGTACCGCAGGAGCTGGTGCAGCGCTTCCGGGCCGCGGGCGGCGAGATTGGCGACGCCCATGGCATCGCCCCCGAGGACATTCAGAAGGCCATCAGCGAGGGTATCGCCAAGATCAACACCGATACCGACCTGCGCCTGGCCTTTACCACCCGGGTGCGCGAGGTGCTGAACGCCGAGCCGGCCGTCTTCGACCCGCGCAAGATCCTCGGCCCGGCCCGCGAGGAGATGCGTAAAGTGGTGGAGGCGCGGATAGACCTGTTTGGCTCCGCCGGCAAGGCCTGAGCTTCTCTGAGATAAAAAGAACCCGGCGCACGCCGGGTTCTTTCGCTTGGGAGGGTCTATGGAGAAACCGTATATTCACCGCGCTTGTTGGCCGTCTTGACCTCGAGGCCGGGCAGGCGCGGTAGCGGGCTGGGTATGGGCAGGGGGTCGGCGGCCAGAATCTCGCCGATGGTCTTATTGGCCATCACCGCGATGGCGTCCCAAGCGACCCGGTCGCCCGGCAGCGGTTTGGTTCCGGCAAAGCCGGGAGCGCCGCTGAGGTCGGGCAGGGTGTAGCTCTGGCTGCCAGCCAGCCATCCTTTGCTGACTACCACGAACTCCCGTAAAAAGTCCTTGCCGAAGAAGAAGGCGTAGCCGATCAGGTTGGGGTCGGAGTAGGTGAGATTGCCAAAGGTGGGGAGGGCGTTTTCCTGCACGCTCGGATCGAACCAGGCGGTGGGCAGGCTAAAGCTAATGTCACCGCCTTCGTAGTCGATTACCCGGCTGTCGTGCATGGTGTGAACGTGGGTGTTGCGCTCGGCCGACGCCTCGGCGTAGTAGACGTCGCCACTCTCGGCGCCCGGAACCAGCCAGTAGCTACCGCCGGCCGAGTCGCCGCTGCCGAGGGCCGGGTTGTGGTCAGGGTCGCCCGAGCTGTGGGGGATTGGCAGACCCTTCTTGGAAACGAAGCCCACGCCGAAGAAGGTCGCGCTGGCGTCAGCCGGAGCGGTAAAGCCCGCAACCGCTTTACTAACCGGCGCGTCCGCGCTAGTGAGCTCGAAGGAACAGGGGCTGGTGGCGGGGCAAAGCGGCGGATGGGAGGCGTCGAAGTCGCGCACGAAGCGGATGCGCTTGACGAATTGGGGCGCAACCTTAGTGGAGCTGTCCGAATAGGCCATTATTAGCAGGTCGCGGTTCGGCTCGGGGCTAAAAAACAGCGGAACGGGGTTACCCAGGGTGGTTTCCCTTTCCCCCCAGGCGGTGTGCAGCCAGACTTTGTCGTAACCGGTGTCGCCCGCGGCGGCAACCGCCTCGACGCTTTCCGCCGGCGTAATCGCCGAGCCGATAGCGCTGGGGCAGGGCGCTTTGATGGTGGTGGCTTCGTCGGTGGTGAGCTGGTAGACGTTGA
Source organism: Thermaceae bacterium (assembly GCA_027023115.1). GTDB lineage: Bacteria > Deinococcota > Deinococci > Deinococcales > Marinithermaceae > Oceanithermus. The sequence continues at coordinate 721 of JALVWZ010000347.1, read as the reverse complement.
CCGAGTTATATACGCTGTCGAGCGGCGTGGCCGGGCAGCCAACGGCCACGCCGTACTTCGTTTCGCCGCTGGGAACGGTGAACGAGTAAACGCCCAGGTCTTCCTGCATGGCCAGCCGCCAGTCGCCATCGCCAACCTGGTAGACGACCGTGGCGGTCCTTGGGTCGCCGCCGCCGTAAGGGGAAACCACGTTTATCGTTACTTTGGTGCCTTCAGGCTCCTGGTTTTGCTGGTTGCAGGCGACCAGCCAAGAAACCGTTCCTAGTAGCAGTATTGCCGTCAAGAACCCGATTCTCTTCATGGCAAACCTCCTCGTGCTGCAGGCGCGGATTGCCAAGGCTAGTTTTTCCGCTAACCGCATTTTACTACGGCCGCGGGAATTTGCTCCGGGCGGCATTGGCTCGGTGCGGCCTCGGAGGTTGCCGGCATGTTGGCGGTCGCGCTCGCCCTCGCCGGTCTGGAGTGAAGTTTTTCGCGGTAAGTCGAGGTTGGTGGGGGTGTCCCCGGACAAACACATCTGAGACACCCCAACCCATAAAAATAAGGGGGACCACTCCAGGAGAGAGGAGGTCCCCACGGATGCAGCTTACACCTGTTGGCAAGGAGATATGGAGAGCGGCAGGAAAGGCCGAGCAGCTTGAGGAGGCGGGAGCAGGCGACTCTACGGTCAAGGAACGCCTACGAAAGCTCAAGCTGGCAGAGGCGCTTAGGGAACGCGAGG
>JALVWZ010000346.1 GCA_027023115.1 Thermaceae bacterium | reverse complement strand
GACCCGAGGTGAAGCAGCGGATGAAGGAGGTCCTGCGCCAGATCCAGGACGGTGAGTTCGCCCGCGAGTGGGTCCAGGAGAACCAGGCCGGCCAGCCGGTGCTGGAGGCCAAGCGCCGCAAGTGGGCACGCCATCCGATCGAGCAGATCGGGCCCAAGTTGCGGGCGATGATGCCCTTCCTGAAGGCCCACGTAAGTGATGAGGAGGTAGAGGGTGCGACGGATTAAGATCTTCGACACCACCCTGCGCGACGGCGAGCAGTCGCCCGGCGTGGCGCTCAGCCCCGACGAAAAGGTGGCCATCGCCAAACAGCTGGCGCGACTGGGGGTGGACATCATCGAGGCCGGCTTTCCGATTGCCAGCCCGGGCGACTTCGACGCGGTACGCCGTATCGCCGAGGAGGTGGAGGGGCCGACCATCGCCGCGCTGGCGCGGACCGCCAAGGCCGACATCGAGCGCGCCGCCGAGGCCATCGAACCGGCCGCCAAGCGCCGTATTCACACCTTCATCGCCACCAGCCCGGTGCACATGGAGAAGAAGCTGCGGATGACCCCCGACGAAGTGGTCGAGCGCGCCGCCTGGGCGGTAAAGTTCGCGCGCGGCTTCGTGGACGACGTGGAGTTCTCCGCCGAGGACGCCGGCCGCAGCGACCCCGACTTCTTGGTCCGCATCTTCGGCGAGGCCATCGCCGCCGGCGCGACCACCATCAACATCCCCGACACCGTTGGCTACCAGGTTCCCTGGAAGTTTGGCGAATTGGTGGGTTACATCATCGAGAACACTCCCGGCGCGGAGAAAGTGGACTGGTCGGTGCACACCCACGACGACCTGGGCATGGCGACGGTCAACAGCCTGGCGGCGGTGCGCGCCGGGGCGACGCAGGTGGAATGCACCGTCAACGGTATTGGCGAGCGGGCCGGCAACGCCAGCCTGGAAGAGGTAGTAATGGCGCTCTATACCAGGCGCGACTTCTTCGAGGCCGAAACCGGCATCAACACCCGTGAGCTCTACCGCACCAGCCAGCTGGTGAGCCGCTTGACCGGCATGGTGGTACCGCCCAACAAGGCGGTGGTGGGGCGCAACGCCTTTGCCCACGAGGCGGGCATCCACCAAGACGGCGTGCTCAAGGCGCGCGAGACCTACGAGATCATGAACGCCGAAACGGTCGGGCGCGAGGCGGCGGTGATGGTGCTGGGCAAGCATTCGGGGCGGCACGCCTTCAAGAAGGCCCTGGCCGAGCTGGGGTACGAGATAAAGGGCGACGAAGAGCTGAAGCGCCTCTTTGCCCGTTTCAAGGAGATTGCCGACCGCAAGAAGCAGGTTTCGAGCGAAGACCTGATTGCGCTGGTGGAGGACGAACGCACCCGCGCGCCGGAGATGTTCAAGCTGCTCGACATGCAGGTTCACTCCGGCCTGGCTCTGACGCCGGTGGCTACGGTGAGGGTAAAGACTCCCGACGACGAGGTGACCGAGGCGGCCACCGGCGACGGGCCGGTAGACGCGGTTTACAAGGCCATCAGCCGGGCGGTGGGGCTCGCGCCTACGCTCGAGCGCTACCGCATCGAAGCCACCACCGGCGGCACCGAGGCGCTGGGCGAGGTGATGGTGCGCCTGCGCCAGGGGTCGGTCGTCGTCACCGGCCGCGGCATCGCCCCCGACGTGGTGGAGGC
>JALVWZ010000345.1 GCA_027023115.1 Thermaceae bacterium | reverse complement strand
CAAGCTCTCCGGCACCTACCAATCGGCGCTGCTGGCCGCCGAAAAGTTCCCCGGGCACGTGACCGTCTTCGACTCGCTGGCGGCGTCCGCCGGCATAGGCATGATGGTGCTCCGGGCGCACGAACTCCTGGGCGATGGCCGGCCGCTGGAAGAAGTGATGGCCGAGCTGGAGCGGATAAGAAGCGACCATATAGTACGCTTCCTGGTGGCGACCCTCGACTACCTGCGCAAGAACGGCCGCATCGGCGGCGCCGAAGCGTTTTTGGGCAACCTGCTCAACATCAAGCCGATCCTCACCGTAAACAACGGCGTGGTGGACGCCGCCGGGCGCGCCCGCGGCGAAAAACGCGCCCTCAAGGAAATGGTCAAGACCTTCAAACAGTGGTCGGCTGGCCGTGAGCGGGTGCGCGTTTTCTACCTCTACACAGGCGCCGAGGAGGCGGTCGCGAAAATGCGCTCCGAGCTCAACGAGCTGGACAACGTCGAAGAGGTTTACACCTCCGAGATCGGCGCGGTAATTGCTTCACACGTTGGCCCCGGCATTTTCGGCTACTACGCCTACAGCCTTTAACGGTGCGGGCGCTCATTCAAAGGGTCACCAGCGCCAGCGTCGAGGTGGACGGCGCGGTCACCGGATCCATCGGCAGCGGCCTGCTAGTATTCTTCGCCGCCGGCCGGAGCGATACCGCCGAGGATCTTAGCTATCTTTGCCGAAAGTTGGTCAACCTGCGTATCTTCAACGACGACGCCGGCAAGATGAACCTCAGCCTGCTGGACGTGGGCGGCGAGGTGTTGCTGGTGAGCCAGTTCACCCTTTACGCCTCGACGCGCAAGGGTAACCGCCCCTCGTTTACCGCCGCCGCCGACCCCGACGAAGGGCGACGCTGGTACGGACGCTGCCAGGATGAACTGTTGCGGCTGGGTATACCGGTGGAGACGGGGGTTTTTGGCGCGCACATGAAAGTTAGCCTGGTCAACGACGGTCCGGTTACCATCTGGCTCGATAGTGCCGAACGAAACCAGAGCCGGAGGCGCTAAAAGGAGTTTATCTGAGCGGCGCGTAGCTTTTTACTTTCTATAGCGCTCGAACAGGCCATACACGCCCTCTCCGCCTCTAGCACATTCCCTCGTCACCCCAGCGAAAGCTGGGGTCCAGGACCGAGTCAGAGGTCGGGGTTCGAGCGCTGCTTCGTCACCGTTCTTGTTTGCTCGTCACCATTGCTTCTTACGACACGTGCGAGCGACGGAGACTGAGCCGGTCTGGACTAGCCCCGCGAGCCTAGGCTCGCTTGGCTGGAACGACGAAATAACGGCTTCTGGCCTGTGGCTTGGAGCTTGTGGCTCGTGGCGCATCATCTCGTCGTAGGGGCGGACCCGTGTGTCCGCCCTTTGGGTAGATGGTACGTAGTTCGTGGTACGTGGTACATGGTGACGGTGACGATGACGGGACGCCCGCGGCTGTGGCTTGCATCGGACAAGTCTCCCTCCCCTTCGGGGAGGGCTGGGGTGGGGGTTTGAAAACAGGCAAGTGGCTTGTGGCCAGTGGTCTGTGGGAACACCGCAGTGCGCCATCGCACATAGCGCACTCGATTCAAACTGCCCACCACGTACTACGTACCAAGTACCGCGCACCGCTTCGTTTCCCTCATCCCACCTCCCACGCCCCACCCCCC
>JALVWZ010000344.1 GCA_027023115.1 Thermaceae bacterium | reverse complement strand
CCTCCGTTTCGGCCAAGGAAGAATACAAACCCGACATCCAAAGAGCGGCCGAGTGGCTGGTAGAGCGATTACGCCGGGCCGGCTTTAGTGCGGAAGCGGTGCCGACGGCCGGGCACCCCATCGTTTACGCCGAAAAGATAGTAGGCGAAGAGTGCCCGACGGTGCTCGTCTACGGCCACTACGACGTCCAGCCCGCGGAGCCGCTGGAGCTATGGGAAACGCCCCCGTTCGAGCCGACCATCCGCGACGGCAAGCTGTACGCGCGCGGCGCTTCCGACGACAAGGGGCAGGTATTCGCCCACGTGGCGGCGGTTAGCCAGTTGGGAGGCGAACTGCCGGTAAACGTCAAGTTCGTCATCGAGGGCGAAGAAGAAGTGGGCAGCCCCAACCTGGTGCCCTTTGTGGAGGCCAACCGTGAGCGGCTGGCCGCCGACGCGGTTCTCGTTTCTGATTCGCCAATGTTCGCGCCCGGCCTGCCGACGCTTACCTATGGCCTGCGCGGGCTTACCTACATGGAAGCGCGCCTGCGCGGTCTGGGACGGGACGTACACTCGGGCGCTTACGGCGGTGCGGTCCCTAACGCCGCCCATGCCGCCGCCTGGATGATAAGCCAACTGAAAGACCCGATGGGCTGGGTGCGCATTCCCGGCTTCTATGACGACGTAGAGCCAATCTCACCGGCAGAGCGGGAGATGTGGAGCAAGCTGCCCTTCGACGAAGCCGAGTACGCATCCGAAGTAGGAGCGCGCAGCACCGCTGGCGAACCCGGCTACGGAATATTGGAAAGGCGTTGGGCGCGGCCCACCTTCGACGTAAACGGTATAGGTTCGGGCTACCAGGGGGAGGGCTCCAAGACGGTGATAGCCGCCGAGGCCTTCTTCAAGTTCTCGATGCGCCTGGTTCCCAATCAGGACCCCGAAAAGATCGCCGACCTGACCGAAGCGTATCTGCAAAAAATAGTTCCCGAAGGCTACGAACTCGAGGTCTTGCGTTATCACGGCGGGCAGCCGGTGCTGGTGCCCACCGACTCGCCGCCAATGCAAGCCGCAGCGGCGGCGCTCAGCCAGGCCTGGGGCCGGGAAACGGTGTTTACTCGCGAAGGGGGCTCGATCCCGATAGTCTACGACTTCATGCGCGTGCTGGAGGCTCCGGTGGTGCTGATGGGGTTTGGCCTCGAGAGCGACAACCTGCACGCCCCCAACGAGAAGATCGACCTGATCAACTTCGAAAAGGGCATCGAGGCCAGCAAGAACTTCTTCCGCCTGCTGCCTGAGTACGTAGGGGAGGGTAAATGATACTGACCACCACCAACCAGGTCGAAGGACGCCGCATCCGCGAGTACCGCGGCATCGTCCACGGCGAGACTATCGTGGGCGCGAACATCTTCAAAGACTTCATGGCCTCGGTGCGCGACGTGTTTGGCGGTCGCAGCGGCGCTTACGAGCGCGAGCTGAAGAAAGCCCGCGAGATCGCCCTGGAGGAACTTTCGCAGGAGGCCGAGCGTCTGGGAGCCAACGCGGTGGTAGGGATAGACCTGGACTACGAGGTGGTAGGGCAGAGCATGCTAATGGTAACCGCCAGCGGCACGGCGGTCTTGCTCGATTAGGAGGACGGTATGAAGGCAGAAAAAGGAAAACTGGGAAGCGTGTTCTACGGCGGCCACCTGATCGGCGGCGAAGAGATAGTGGAAGGCCCGCTATTCGAAAGCCGCAACATGGCCGACAGCGAAGACCTGGTGGGAGTGTTTCCCGAGGCGTCGCGCGAGCTGATCAAAAAGGCAGCCGCGGCTGCGCGCAAGGCATACGCGCAGTGGTCGGCCACGCCGGCTCCCATTCGCGGGCAGGTACTGTTTTCGTTCGCCAAGATCATGGAGCGCGAGAAGGAGACCCTGAGCCGGTTGATGGTCCGCGAGGTGGGCAAGACCCTCAAAGAAGCCCGTGGCGACGTGCAGGAGGCAATCGATACCGCCGTCTTCTTCGCCAGCGAGGGCCGCCGGCTTTACGGCCAAACGGTCCCCAGCGAGCTGCGCAACAAGGACCTGTCCACCTACCGTATGCCGCTGGGCGTGGTGGGGATGATTACCGCCGGCAACTTCCCCATAGCGGTGCCCAGCTGGAAGCTGGTGCCGGCGGTGCTCACCGGCAACACCGTGGTCTGGAAGCCATCGGACGACTCCCCGGTTCTCTCGTACGTTCTGGTCAAGCTCTTCGAAGAAGCGGGGCTGCCGCCGGGAGTAATCAACGTGGTGTTCGGTGGTGGCAAGGGCAGCACCGGTGAGTGGCTGGTGGATGCGATAGACGAGGGCCTGCTCGACAAGTTCGCCTTTACCGGCAGCACCAAGGTGGGGCGGATTATCGGCGAAAAGGCGGGGCGGGCGCTAATCAAGGCTACGCTCGAGCTGGGCGGCAAGAGCCCGCTGGTGGTCATGCGCGACGCCGACATGGAAAACGCCGTTACCGGCGCCTGGTGGAGTGCGTTCGCAACCGGCGGCCAGCGCTGCACCAGCGCCGGCAACATCATCGTGGACGCGCCAATCTACGACGAGTTCAAAGAACGCTTCCTCGACAAGGTGCGCGCCACCGTCATCGGCGACCCGGTGGCATACGAAGACGTCCACTACGGACCGTTCTTCAATCAGCGTCTCTTCGACCGCTGGATGGAGCACTACGAGTGGGGAGAGAAGGACGGCGCCAAGCTGCTTTTGGGTAAGGGCCGCATCACCAGCAGCAACCCCTACCCGAACTTCAAAGGCGACCCCGACAAAGGCCTCTACGGCCACCCGACCGTCTGGGAGGCCGAGCGCGGCATGAAGCAGACCCGCGAGGAGATATTCGGGCCCACCATCAACATCCTCAGGGTGGACGGCATAGACGACGCCATCGAGACCGCCAACGACCACCCCTACGGACTCTCCAGCGCCATCTACACCAACAACCGCCTTTGGGCCTACCGCTTCAAGAACGAGATCCGCGCCGGCATGGTAAACATCAACAACACCACCGTAGGCGCTGAGGCGCACATGCCCTTCGGCGGCACCCGCGCCAGCGGCAACGGGGCACGTGAGAGCGGCATCTGGGTCATCGAAGAGTACACCGAGTGGAAGGCCGTCAACGACGAGTACTCCGGCAAGCTGCAACTGGCGCAGATGGACACCGCTTACACCGAACCAAAGGAGCCAACAGATTGGCGGGAACTGCTGGGACTATAACAAGCAGCTTAAACGTTTGGGGCGGCCACCTGGCCGCCCCCTTTTTAGCGGGTGCGCGGGTCGCGCTTGCTGTCGTAATAGATATAGTCGCCGTAAACGGGAACCTCGAAGTAGGCCTTTCCGAGAGATACTTCTTCGGGGTCGAGAACGTCGTTCTTATTGAGGTCGCGATAGCCGTAGCCGAAGCGGTAGGGGCGGGTGCTGTTTTGATAGGTGCCGCTGGCGGTGGTCAGCTTTTCGACGTTGAAAAAGCGCGCCACCAGCTTGCCCATGCTGTAGTACTCGACCACGCCGTGGTCGAAGCCAAAGGTGGTGCCGACCGTGCGGCCGATCTGGTTCATACGCTCGGGTGAGAAGACGTAGCGAAAGGCGAAGAACCCGGCGAGCAGCAGAACGACGACGGCAATGGTAATGATTGCGAGTTTGCGTAGCACGCTAATAGTATAGTCTCCTTAAGATGAGCGAACGCCATAGTGACGTTTTAGTTGTGGGAGCCGGTATTATCGGAGCCGCGGTTGCCTACAGGCTGGCCGCGGCCGGCATGACGGTCAACGTTTTGGAAGCCGCGGCTGCTCCAGCCATGCAGGCCACCGCCCGCAGCGCCGCCGGCGTCCGCGTGCAGTTTAGCGAGCCCGTAAACGTGCAACTGAGCTGGTTTAGCATACGGGAATATCGTAACTTTCAAGAACTCTACGGCATTCCTTCCGGCTACAAGCCTATCGGCTACCTCTTTTTGGTTCCCCCCGAAGCTGCTCCGGAGTACCGGCGCGCCCTCGAGATGCAACGGGATCTGGGGGTGCGAGTGGAGGAGCTGGACCCGGATTCTGCGCGGGAGCTGGTCGAGTTCGACGCCGCGGGCGTGGAGCTGGCCACCTGGGGGCCCGACGACGGCGTGATCGACCCGCACCTGGTAACCATGGCTTACTTGCGCGCGGCGCGGTCGCAGGGAGCGCGTTTGCACACGGACACCGAGCTGCTCGAGGCGCGGCGCGAAGCGAACCTCTGGCGGGCCAAGACCAGCAGGGGAGAGTTCACGGCGCCCTATCTGGTCAACGCCGCCGGCGCCTGGGCGGGGCTGGTGGCGGAGCGGGCCGGCTTTGAGCTGCCGGTGGAGCCGGTACGGCGGCACGTTTTCATGACCGGTCCCATGGCGGCCGCGAGGGACCTGCCGCTTACGGTGGACGTTGCCAGCGGCTTTTACCTGCGCGGCGAGGGCGAGCGGGTGCTGTTCGGGATGTCCAATCACGACGAAGAACCGGGTTTTTTGACCGGTATAGACTGGGGCTGGCTCGAGCCGACGCTCACCGCCGGGATGGGTCGCTTCCCTTGGCTGGAGCAGGCCTCGTTGGACCAGAAGGCATGCTGGTGGGGCTATTACGCGATAACCCCCGACGACAACCCAATCCTGGGCGCCATGCCGGGAGTGGACGGTTGGTACAACGCGGTTGGCTTCAGCGGCCACGGCGTGCAGCAAGCGGCGGCCGTGGGGCTGTTGATCGCCGAGGAGATAACCACCGGCCGGGCCAGGACGATCGACATCGACCCCTTGCGATACGAAAGGTTCATGAGCGGAAAGGCGCTGCGCGAACGCAACATCGTCTAGCTGTAACCTTCCAGAACGCTGTTTGACGGAACATTTCGGGTTTTGATTGGAGTAGGAGGCAGCGCATAGTTCTTGGTAGGAAGTTCGAATCGAGTTCGTCACATGCAAAGGCTCGACACAGGGTTCCCACTGGCCGCGAGCCACAAGCCATTTGCCCAATCCAAAACCCCCACCCCAACCCTCCCCGAAGGGGAGGGAGCTTTGCTTCGTGGGCTATAACTACAGGCGTGCTCACGTCTCCGTGCAGTGCGGGCGGACACATGGGTCCGCCCCTACGACGAAATAACACAAATCACGAGCTACAAGCTACAGGCCACATGCTGCTTTTCCCGATTCCCCGGACGAGGCTGGCTCGTCCGGACGAGATCCGGGGTCCATGCCGGAAGCGAAGCCGGGATTCGGTTGCAGCCAACGCTGGAACGTGGACCGCTGCGGTCACCCTCGCTCGCGGATGTAGTAAAAACCAAGCGTGACGAAGTAGCGTGCCTACCAAGACTTCTCAAACGGTCCTGGCCAGCTATCACTGGAGTGACGGAAGAAGTACTCGCAGCCATGTGAATGCGGCCCGAGCAACGTGTTCGAGGTGGGCAGCTAACGCAGATAGGGAGCCAGCGCCGACGGCAGCTCGAAGCCGCCTTCGGGGGTCTGATAGTTTTCGATGAGAGCCGCCATCACCCGCGGGAAGGCCAAGCCGGAGCCGTTGAGGGTGTGGACGAAGCGCGGCTTGCCGCCCGGTTCGCGGAAGCGGGTCTTCATGCGCCGCGCCTGGTAGTCCTCCATGTTGGAGATGCTGCTAACCTCCAGCCAGCGCTGCTGGCCGGCGCTCCAGACCTCGAGGTCGTACTTCTTGGCCTGGGTAAAGCCCATGTCGCCGGTGCACATCAACAGGCGCCGGTAGGGCAGGCCCAAGAGCTCCAGCAGCTCTTCGGCCTGGCGGGTTAGCTTTTCCAGCCAGTCATAGCTCTCATCGGGGTGGCTGAAGACCACCATCTCCACCTTGTCGAACTGGTGCAGGCGGTTGAGGCCGCGTACGTCCTTGCCGTAGCTGCCCGCCTCGACGCGGAAGTTGGGGGTGTAGGCGGTGTACTTGAGCGGCAGGTCTGCGGCCTCCAGTATCTCGCCGGCGTGCAGGTTGGTGACCGGCACCTCGGAGGTGGGAATCAGAAAGTAGCCGCCCGAGACCTCGTACATCATTCCTTCCTTGTCGGGCAGCTGACCGGTGCCAAAGGCGGCCTGCTCGCGTACCAGCAGCGGCGGCCGCACCTCTACGAAGCCGCGGGCAGTGTGATAGTCGAGGAACAGGTTCTCCAGCGACCGCACCAGGCGCGCTCCCTGGCCCACGTAAAACGGAAAGCCGGAGCCCGAAACCTTGGCACCGCGCTCGAAGTCGATCATGCCCAGCTCGGCGGCTATCTCCCAGTGCGGGCGCGGCTCGAAGCCAAAGCTGGGTTTACCGCCCCACTCCTTGACCACGACGTTGTCGGCCTCGCTCTTGCCGACCGGTACCGACGGGTGCGGGATGTTGGGAATCTGCGCCAGAATCTCGTAGATGCGCTCCTCGAGCCGCTTTTGCTCGGCTTCCAGGCCCTTCAGGTACTCCGCCAGCTCGCCGGACTTGGCCAGCAGCTCGGCGGCGTCCTCTCCCCGGGCCTTGGCTTTGCCGACCGCCTTGGCAAGCTTTTTTTGCTGGGAGCGCAATTGTTCGATTTCGCTAAGCAGGGCGCGGTGGCGGCTGTCCAGCTCCAAAAGTTCGTCAACCAGCGGCAGCGCCTCGAGTTCGTTCTTCTTGCGGATACCTTCCTTGACCAGGTCGGGATTGCTGCGAATCAGTTTCAGGTCGAGCATCTAGCGGCCCTCCTCGACTACGCGCGGGAGCTTGAAAAAGTCGTTTTCACGCTCCGGCGCCAGCGCCAGCGCCTCTTCCTGCGAAAGGCCGGGCGCGGGTTCGTCGGCGCGCAACACGTTTTCGCTAAAAATAGGGCGCACCAGCTCCTCAAGGGAGTCGACGTCGAGTTCGCTGATGCGTTCGAAATAGGCCAGTACCGAGCGCAGCTCGGGGATTATCCGCTCCACCTCGGCGTCGTCGAGCTCGAGGCGGCTCAGTTCGGCCAGGTGACGGACCAGTTCGGGCGTAACGTCCATGGAGTTAGCTTAGCACCTTGGCCAGCGCCCAAAACAGAGGCGCCAGCAACAGCGCCGGCAGGAAGGAGGCGACCCGGATCCGGGTCAGCTCCAGCAGGTTGATACCGAGGCCGAGAATCATCAGGCCGCCCACACCGGTCACCAGCAGCACCCGCGGGTCGCTCGCCGGGTCGGGCAGCGCCGCCGCCAGGCTGCCGGCGGCCAGGGAAAGGCCGCCCTGATAGAGCAGCACCACCAAAGCACTGGCGGCGACCCCGGGGCCGAAACTGGCGGCCAAGGCCAGGCTGGAAAGGCCGTCGAGGGTGGACTTGACCAGCAGCAGGTTGGCGTCGCCAATGAGGCCGTTGTCGATGGAGCCGATCAGCGTCATCGGGCCGATGCAAAAGAGCAGGCTGGCGGCCACGAAGCCCTCGGTAAAACCGCCGCCGCCCCGGAAACGGCGCTTGAGCACGTCGCCCAGCTGTTCCAGGCGATCTTCTAGTAGAAGGGCCTCGCCCAGCAAACCGCCAACGACCAGCGCCAACAGGCCCAATATCACGCCGTCGACCGCCCCCGCGCCCCCCTGCTTGAGCGCCGCCGCCATGCTCAGGCCGATGAAGAGCGTGACCAGACCCACGCCCTGGACGATTATCTTTTGCATCCGGCTCGAGAGCCGGTTCTTGAGCAAGACCCCGGCCAGCGAACCGAGCAAGACGGTGGCGACGTTTACCAGGGTGCCGTCAGTTTTCGCCAGCAGACTGAGGTCCATGGGAGCATTTTAAACGAGAGCCGGTGCGGGGGCTCTCTTCAGCATCGCTACTGACGTTTCAAAGCACTATCAAAGGCGCCAGAAGTTCACAACTTGCGCAACTGCGTCAGGTAGAAGAGGGCCACCGCGGCGTAGAGGGCCGCGCCCACGTAAAAAGGCGCGCTGTGGCCGAGTAGTTGCCAGCTATAGCCGCCAATGACGGGACCGATGGCAAATCCAAGGCCCTCGAGGCTCATCAGCGCGCCCCAGGCGCTGGCCTTGAACTCGCTGGGCAGCGAGCGCGAAACCAGCCCGCCCCAGGAGGGGATCAGCACCGCTTGCAGCGCCCCTGCCAGCGCGGCAACGGCAATCAAGCCGGACAGACTGTGAACGGTAGAGAACGAGAACAAGGCCAGAGCGGCTATGCCGAGGCCAAAGACGAAGCCGCGCCCGGGTCCGCGGCGGTCGATATAGCGCCCCACCGGCGAGATGAGCAAGACTTCCAGGCCGCCGCCGACCACCAGGGCGATTACCAGGCTGGTGGTGTCGAAGCCGCGCTCTTTGAAGAACGGGAAGATGACCGGCGTCAGGAGGCCCAGCGCCAGCATTTGGGTGAGCGCGCCGGGGGCCAGGAAGGCTATCTTGCGCCAGGGGAAGCGGGCGTAGTCGATGACCCGCGGCGGCGGGACGCTCCTGAAAATCAGCGGAATGAGCCCAACCCCTACCGCAGCGAAGATAACTTGCACTACGGTCAGCGAAGCCGCCGCCAGCGCCGGCGAGTGGTCGAAGAGGTAGCTGGTCAGGAGCGAGCCCAGGCCAATGAAGGGAGCCACCAGCGTCAGGGTGATGCCGACGGCGTGGCCGTCTTCGCCGCTGTTGGCGGCCCCGGTGGAGTAGGTCAAAAACGTGGGCCAGAGGGGGGCGATCGCCAAGCCGTAAGCCAGCGAGAAGAGCAGCAGGCCGGGCGTCGAGTGGGTGCGGATGATGTAGACGACGAAGGCCGCGCCCAGCAAAGATACCGCCGGGAACACGCGCCGTACGCCAAAGCGTTCACTAAGGTGGCCGCCCAAAGAGCGCGCCAGGGCGTCGGCGAAGTATTGCAGGGAGGCGGCCAGGCCCACCGCGCCGAGCCCCAGCAGCGGCCCCAGCGACTGGGGCAGGTAGACGGTATAGAGGCCGGTGCGGGTGTACTCCATCAGACCCACCAGCAGCATCATCGTGAGGAGCGGCGTCAGGTTGGCGGTCGGCCAGGGGAGCTGGGCCAGAATGTGGCGCCAGGCTTTGGCGATCACGGGCGCTTCCCTCCAGACTTTTCGGGGCGATGGTTGACGCGGCGCACGAAGGCTATTTTACACACGCCGCCAATGGTTTATCTTGGAGGGCGGACGCATGGAAGGCCGCGAGCGCAAATACCAAGGCCGCTACCTGCCGGCCCTGCCGCAGGTGGCGCGGGCCTACCTGTGGGCGCAAGAAGCCGGTCCGTCCGTACTGATAGCACCCCCGGAGCGATTGCGGCTCTACGCCGACATGACCGCCTTCGGCAAGGGGGTATGGCAAAACCCGGGACTAGCCGAGTACGGTCAGGCGGAACACGTACTATTCGACCCCGAAGGAGCGTTGCGAATGCTACCGCTGGAGCCGGAGGCGGCGCGGATAGTCTTCAGGCCCGGGCAGCGCTACCTGCGCGGCGAGCTCCTGGACAAGCTGGAGGCCCTTGGTTACGAGCGCGACCGCGACTTTGGCGTGCGCGGCGACACCCTGACGATTGGAGACCTGCGCCTGGAGTTCTTTGGCGACCTGCTCGAGACCGTCTTTCTGCAGGGCCGGGAAGTTGGCGGTTATACGCTGACCGCCAGGGGAGACGTCGCTTTTTTGGAGAAAGCTCCCGCAGTCGGCCTTTTTCCGGGGCGCGTCTTCGTAGATCAGCCAGCCACGTTACCGGAAGGGCTCTGGCGGGCCCTCGAGGGGCGCGAGCTGGTAACCTTCGGCCTGGGCGGACCCGAGCTGCCACTGGAGCAGGTCAACATTGCGCCGCTGCCTCCCTACCGGGCCCGGCTCGGTGATTTCGAGCGTGACGTCGCGGACTGGCTGGAGCGCGGCTACCGGGTGGCGGTCTTTTACAAACACGCGAAGACGCGCGACTACCTCTGCGCCAACTATCTCGAGCAACTGGGCTGTGTGCGCCGCACGAGTCTGGATGAAGGGGCCGCCTTGCAACTGCTGCCGGGTCCCTTCGAGGGCGGCTTCGTTAATGAGCCGGAGCGCGTCGTCTTCGTAACCGAGTCGCTGCTTTTTTCGTTCGGTGGCGCGGCCCACGCGCGTGGTCGCCGACTGCTCAGGCCCGCGCCCGAAGACCCGGGCGCGCTAGCGGTGGGCGACTACCTGGTCCACCCCGAGCACGGCGTGGGCCGCTTCGAGGGGATCGAGAGCCGGGAAGTGCTGGGGGCGGTGCGCGACTACCTGGTGCTGCGCTACGCCGACGAAGGCCGGCTCTACCTGCCGGTAGAACAGTTACCCCTCTTACGCCGCCACCCCGGCACCTCGGACGAGCCGCCGCGCCTTTCCAGCCTGGGCAAGAAGGACTGGCAGCGGGCTCGCGAGCGGGCCCGCGCCGACGCCGAGGAACTGGCGCAAAAGCTGATAGTCGCCCACGCCAAAAGGCTGGCCACTCCCGGCCGCGCCTATCCGGCGCAGCCCGAGTGGGACGGTCTGATAACCGCCTCGTTCCCGCACGAGCTGACCGAGGACCAACGGCGGGCGCTGGCCGACACCCTGCGCGACCTGGAGACGCCGCACCCGATGGACCGGCTGATAAGCGGCGACGTGGGCTTTGGTAAGACCGAGATCGCCCTCCGCGCGGCGCACCGGGTGGTGGGCCACGGCGCTCAGGTGGCCTACCTGACCCCCACCACCCTCCTCGCCGAACAGCACTTCCGCACCTTCAAAGAACGTTACGCCGAGCTGCCGGTGGAGGTGGCCCTGCTCTCGCGCTTTACCTCCGAAAAGGAGGCGCGGCGCGTGGTGTCCGGTCTGAAGTCGGGCCGGGTGGACGTCGTAATCGGCACCCACCGCCTCCTCTCGGAAGGGCTCGAGTTCAAAGACCTGGGTCTGCTAATCGTCGACGAAGAACACCGTTTTGGCGTAGCGCAGAAAGAAAAGATAAAGAACCTGGCCGCCGGCCTGGACGTGCTCAGCCTCTCGGCCACGCCCATCCCGCGCACGCTCTACCAGGCGTTGGTGGGCCTCAAGGACGTTTCCAGCATCCAGACGCCGCCGCCGGGGCGAAAGCCGATTCAAACGATCATCGCCCCTTTCGACCCGTCCTTGGTTCGCGAGGCGGTGCTCTTCGAGATGGAGCGCGGCGGCAAGACATTTTACGTACACGACCGGATCGCCAGCATCGAGGCGCGCGCCCACTACCTGGAGGCGCTATTGCCGGAGGCGCGCATCGGCGTGGTTCACGGTCGCATGCCCGAAAGCGAGGTCGAGGAAGTAATGCGCCACTTCGCCCGCGGCGCCTTCGACCTGTTGGTGGCGACGACCATCGTCGAGTCGGGCTTGGACATACCCGAAGCCAACACGATCATCATCGAGCGAGCCGACCGGCTGGGGTTGGCCAGCCTTTATCAGCTGCGCGGCCGCGTCGGCCGCCGCGAGCGCGAGGCTTACGCATACCTCTTTCACCCCCGCAAACTGACCGACGCGGCCGAAAGGCGGCTGGCGGCGCTGGCCGACCTGACCGACCTTGGCAGCGGGCACCGCCTGGCCGAGAAGGACATGGAGATTCGCGGGGTCGGCAACCTGCTCGGCCCCGAACAGCATGGGCACATCCAGGCGGTCAGTTTCGAGGTCTATACCGAGCTGCTGGCGGAGGCGGTGCGCAAGCTGAAGGGCGAGGCCGTGGAGCCGCCCCGGCACGTCAGCCTCGACCTGGCGGTTTCGGCGCGGCTGACGCCCGAGTACGTACCCTCCGCGTCGGCCAGGAGCAGCCTCTACGGGCGGCTGGCACAGACGCGCAGCCTGGCCCGCTTGGCGCGGCTGCTGCGCGAGATCGAGGAGCAGTACGGGCCGCCCCCGCCGGAGGTGCGCGCCTTCTTCGACATGACGCGACTGCGCATCGTGGCCGAGCAGAAGGGGGTGCGCTCGATAACCGAAGACCGTGACCACATTCAACTCGTCGTTGCCGTATGGCCGCCCGATTACGACGCCGCCAGCTTGCGTCAGTTGCCTTTCCAGGCCGAGGAAACCCGTTATCCGCCGGGTTTTCGCATCCGCAAGCAGGGCCTGCGGCCGGAGGACTACCCGGCGGCGATACTGCGGCTGGTCTACTTGCTGGCCTGAAAGACTAAACTAAGTTTGCATGATCGCGGTAGTCGGGCACGAAAACCTCGACTTCGACGCCCTCGGCTCCATGGTGCTGGCGCGACGTTTGCACCCGGGAGCGCGGCTGGTGCGCGTCGGCGGCCTCGAGGGCCGCATACGCGAGGTGGTGGAGATGTTTGCCGACCACCTGGGCATAATCGAGGAAGGCGAGCTGGACCTGGATAGCGTGGAGAAGGTCCTGGTTTGCGACACCGCCCGCGCCGAACGCATAGGACCCTTCGCCGAGCTGGTCGGTAAGGTGCCGATCGTCGTCTACGACCACCACCCGCCCCAGGAGGGGGACCTGCCCGCCAGCGGCGGCGCTGTCCGCGAGGTGGGGGCGACCGTGACCATACTGGTCGGCTTGTTGCGGGAGCGTGGCCTCGAGCCGTCACCGGACGAAGCGACTCTGGCCTACGCCGGTTTGTGGGAAGACACCGGCGGCTTTACCTACGCTTCCACCACGCCCGCCGACCTGGAGGCGGCCGCCTGGCTCCTCGCCCGGGGCGCCAGCCTGCTGGCGGTACGCGACTGGATGCGCGGCAGGAGCGACGATTCGGCTCGGGAAATGCTGGGCGAACTCCTCGAGAATGCCCAGCTCATCGAAAAATCGGGTTTGCGGATCGTGTTCGCCAGCGCCGCCCGCGAAGGCTACGTGCCGGCGCTGGCCCCGCTGGCGCACACCCTGATGGACCTTTACGAAGCCGACGCCGTCTTCTTGGCTCTGGAAATGGCCGGTGAGTTGCAACTGATCGCCCGCAGCAAGGGGCGCCTGGACGTGGGAGCATTGCTCGGAGAGCTGTTCCAGGGCGGCGGACATTCCCGCGCCGCCTTCGCCCGCCTGGATCTCAAGCCGGCGCAAGCGTTGCGACGAATCGAAGAGGGCCTCGAGCGCCACCTGGCTCCCGAGCCGCTGCTTGGCGAGGTGATGACCACCGGAGTGGAGACGTTGCCGGAAACGGCGACTGCTGAAGAGGCGCTTTTGCAAATGCAAAGGCGCGGCTACGGAGGCATGCCGGTTACCGACGAGCAGGGCAAGGTAATCGGCGTGGTCCGGCGCCGCGACCTGGAAAGGGCGCAGCGCTACGGCATGGCTTCGGGTCAGATACGCGGTTTCATGCGGCCGGCGGTGACGCTGCGCCCGCAAGATACGCTGGCTGCCGCCCGGCAGGCCCTCAAGAAGGGGGGCGGCCGGGTTGTAGTGCTGGACTCCGAAGGCCGCGCTGCCGGAATTTTCACGCGCACCGACCTCTACCGTATGCCGCCGGATAACCCGCTCGTGGAGGAGGAGCGGATCGAAAGCGGCCTTTCGGAGGGCGTGCGCCAAATCCTGGCGGCGCTGGCCGAGCAGTATCCGCGCGGCTCGATCTATCTGGTGGGCGGAGCGCTGCGCGACGCCCTTCTGGGGGAGGCCAGCCCCGACGTGGACCTGGTGGTGGAGGGCCTCGAGCCGGGCGAGGTGGCTCGCTTTTTGGCGGAACGCTTTGGCGGCGGATACGGCGTGCACTACAACTTTGGCACCGCTCACGCCCGCCTCAAGCTGGGCATAGACGTGGACCTGGCGCAGGCACGCGAAGAAGAGTACCCCAGCCCCGGGGCGCTGCCGCAGGTGCGTAGCAGCACCCTTGCCCGCGACCTGGCGCGGCGCGATTTCAGCGTCAACGCCATGGCCTGGCGGGTATCGCCGCGGCCGCACGTCTTGCTGGACCCATACGGTGGCGCGGCCGACCTGCGGGCGCGCGTATTACGCCCGCTGCACCCACTCAGCTTCGTAGAAGATCCGAGCCGCATCGTGCGCGGTATTCGCCTGGCGGCCCGGCTGGGTTTTAGCTTTGCCGAAGAGGCAGAAAAGCAGATAGCGCAGGTTCGGGAGCTGCCCGAAGTGCCCCGCGCCGCCGCCAGCCGCCTGCGCCGGGAACTCCTGCTGCTCTTCAAGGAGCCCTCGCCGCTACAGGCACTCAGATTTGCGGAGTCGTACAGGATGCTCGATAAGCTCTACGGTCTGCGACTGACGGACGAGATCGAAGCCGCCCTTGAAAGGCTCGAAGCCCTGAAACCGGAGCGGGCTCCCGAACCTGAGGCGTACTTGTACCTGTTGCTTTTGGCGGCTTTGGACCCGGCCGCGTTCATCGAGCGCTTCAACTTTCCGCGCCGTCTGTTGGCGGGCGTGCGCCTGCTCGAGAATCCGCCCCGGGAAGCGGCGCGAATCCGCGAGGTCGGACCGGCGCTCGAGCAGGCATTCGCGGCGCTCTGGCCGCAGCGGGAAGAGTGGCTCTACAAGCCCGAGCGCCACCTGCGCGGCCGCGACCTGCTGGAAATGGGTATGCAGCCGGGGCCGCGGGTTGGGGAGGTGCTGCGCGCCGTGGAAGAGGCGCGCAAGAGCGGCCAGGTAAACAGCTATGAGGAAGAGCTCACAATGGCGCGTAAACTTATAGACAGTTATGGGACTTCTCGTCTACCTTAATCGTCCTCTCGTCTTCCTGGTGGCCTTTGCCGCCGCCTCGTTTGGGCTGGTCGTCCACAACCTGGTCCAGGCTTGGTTGGCCGACCGCTACGGCGACACCCTGCCGCGGCGGATGGGGTTTTTGACCCTCGACGCCAAGGTTCATCTCGACGCCCTGGGCGTGCTCTTTTTGGCCCTCTTTGGTTTTGGCTGGCCCAAGAGCGTTCCCTTTCGCCTAAACGGCAGGAAAGGCCTAATAGTGGCTTTGTCCGGCCCCGTGGGTTTCTTGCTGGCGGCCTTCGTCTACCTTCTCTTGGCAGCCGTGTTGCCCCGAGGCTACGGGCTCGAGCAGATAGCTTACGGTTTGCAAGTAGCCGCGGCAGTCATGGTAGTGGAGGCAGCCGTCTTCCTTTTTCCGGTGCCGCCACTCGACGGAGCGCGGGCGGTCTACGCGGCGGGCAGCTATGAGTCGCGCCGCATGATGGACCGGATTGCATCGTACGGGCCCATCGGCTTCATTACCATCTTCCTGATCCTCAGCTTTACCGGGGTCATTGGCGCGGTGCAAGCCGGGCTGATGGGCTTTTTGCAGACCCTATTGCACGCGCTGGGCCTTTAAGGAGAAACATGTTAATACGCCTTCTTTTCCAAGATCCGCTGACATTCGTCATCTTGATAACGGTTCTCTTGTACTCGCTCACTCTCCACGAGCTAGGCCACGGCTACGCTGCCTACCTGTTTGGCGACGACACCGCCAAGCGCGCCGGCAGACTAACTTTCAACCCACTCAAGCATCTGGACCCGTTCGGAGCGCTCCTGCTCCTCTTTGCGGGCGTTGGCTGGGCCAAGCCGGTGCCCATCAACGTCAGCCGCCTGCGGCCATACCGCCCCGGCCTGTTCGCGGTTTCGATTGCCGGGATTGCCGTGAATATTACCCTCTCGGTGCTATTTGGCCTTTTGCTCTACTGGCTCAAGGAAACGCAGCCCGAAGCCGTGTACTACGCCCTAATCAAGGGGCAGGCTTTGGGTTGGGCGGGCGTGACGGCGCTGGTGGCCTTCTACGCCGGCCTCATCAACCTGGTGCTGGCGCTGTTCAACCTGGTGCCGGTGCCGCCGCTGGACGGCTCGCGAATCTTGATGGCGCTCCTGCCGACCCGCTTACACCCGCAGATTTGGCGGCTGGACCGCTACGCACTCTATACCTTTCTGGTCATTCTGGTAGACATCCAAATGCACGGCCCGCTCTCGCGGGCGCTCGACTGGGCGCAAAAAGCATATCTGCAGGTAGTGCTCGGCTAAACAGGACCCAAGCAAACCCCCGGACCGCGGTCCGGGGGTCGTTTTGACATTGGGTCAGGCTTTGCGAATGAAGAAGCGCGCTTCGCCGTCTTCGCTGTCGAGAGAAGTTTCGTACGCGCCCTCGAGGGAGCCAGTCTCCAGCTCGCGGGCCAGCGTCTCACCGGCGATCCAGGAGCCGAACTGATCGAGCGCTTTGTCGTACCTGCCCTGCGCCTGGTAGCGGACGATGATGCGGTCGGAAACGTCCAGATCCATTTCCTTGCGACTTTGCTGCAGGTGCCTGACCAGCTCGCGGGCCAAGCCTTCAAGGTAGAGCGCGTCGTCGTAACGGGTGTCGAGTGCCGCCAGATAACCCTCGCGCTCGAGCGCCAGGTATCCTTCGGGCGCCAGCGCCTCGACTATTACCTCGTCCGGCTCGAGGCTAAACCCGGGGAGCTGGATTTTGCGCCCCTCCCGCACCGCCGCGGCCACGGCGGCCGCGTCGGCTTCTTCCAGCTCGCGGCGCAGACGCGGCAGCTCGCGGCCGTACTTGGGGCCCAGCTTGGGTAGGTTGGGTTTTATGCGGTAGCCAAGGAGCGGCTCGTCGGGGGAGATCACCCGCAGCTTCTTGACGTTGAGCTCGTCGGCTATCTCGGCAGCAAAGTGCTCCAGACCGCGGCGCTCCTCGGCCGAGGGCGCGGTCGCCAGCAGCTCCGGCAGGGGTATCCGCGTCTTGACGCCCGACTTGGCGCGTGCGGCGCGGGCCAAGTCCACCACCTCCAAGACGGCGTTCATCCACTCCACCAGACGTTCGTTCTGGTAGTCCTCCCTGACCCGGGGCCAGCGCGCGAAGTGGACCGACTCGGGAGCGCTTTCGTCTACGCGGCGCACCAGGTTTTGGTAGAGTTCCTCGGCCAGGAAAGGGGTGAAGGGGGCGGTCAGGTAGGTCACCGTCACCAGCGCTTCCCAAAGGGTGGCGTAGGCCGATTCGCGGTCCGCTTCGTCGTCGTTCTTCCAGAAGCGGCGCCGGTTGCGGCGCACGTACCACTGCGAAAGCTCTTCAACTACGAAGCGGCGCAGGGCGCGGGCGCTGCCGGTGGGGTCGTAGGCCTCGAGGCGCTCGGTAACCTGCGCTATCAGGTTTTGCAGGCGGGCCAGCAGCCAGCGGTCTATCTCCGGCCGCGCGGAAAGTGGCGGCGCATCGTTGAGGCGCGGCTTGTCGAGGTTGGCGTAGGTCACGAAGAACTTATAAGTGTTCCACAGCGTTAAGAAGTAGTCGCGCACAACGTCTCTGACCAAGTTGGGCCCGAAGCGGCGGTTGGCTTCCGGCGGCGCCGATACGTACATGTACCAGCGCAGCGCGTCGGCGCCGAACTCGGAGATTATCTCCCAGGGGTCAATCGTATTGCCGCGCGACTTGGACATCTTCTGCCCCTGCTCGTCCAGCACCAGGCCGTGGCAGATGACGTTCTTGAACGCCACCGAGTCGAAGAGCATCGTTCCCAGCTGGTGCAGGCTGTTGAACCAGCCGCGCGTCTGGTCTATTCCCTCGGAAATGAAGTCGGCCGGGAAGCTTTTCTTGAAGAGATCGCGGTTTTCGAAGGGGTAATGATGCTGCGAGAAGGGCATCGAGCCCGAGTCGTACCAAACGTCGATCACATAAGGGACGCGCTTCATGGCGCCGCCGCACTTCTCGCAGGTCAGCTCCAGTTCGTCCACCGCCGGCCGGTGCGGGTCGAACTCGGGGCCCAGCTCGACGCCGGCGCGCTGGCCCAGCTCTTCGTAGCTGCGCACCAGCACCTCGTGACCGCAGTCTTCGCATACCCAGATGGGCAGGGGAGTGCCCCAGTAGCGGTTGCGGCTGAGGGCCCAGTCCACCAGGTTCTTCAGCCAGTCGCCGTAGCGGCCGTGCTTGATGTGCTCGGGCACCCAGTTGATCTGCTCGTTCAGCTCCAGCAGGCGTTCCTTGTAGGCGGTGTTCTTGATGAACCAGGTTTCGGTGGCGTAGTACATCAGCGGCGTCTTGCAGCGCCAGCAGTGGGGGTAGTTGTGCAGGTAGTCCTCGCGCTTGAAGAGCAGACCGCGCTCACGCAGGTCGCGGACTATCTCCTTGTTGGCGTCGCGGAAGAAGACGCCCTCCCAGGGGCCGACGGTCAAGAGGCCGTCTTCGTCCACGGTCCGCAGGATCGGCAGATCGTACTTGCGAGCGATCTCCATGTCCTCGGCGCCGAAAGCTGGTGCCTGGTGGACGATGCCGGTGCCGTCTTCTTTGGTCACGTAATCGGCGAGGACGGTATACCAGGCCGGCTTGTCGGGCTTTGTGAACTCGAAGGGCGGCTCATAGGCAAGGCCTTCCAGCTCGCTGCCGCGCCAGCGGCCGACTATTTGGGCGTCTTCGCCGAGAATCTCACGCCCCAGTCTTTCCTCGAGCAGCAGCACCTCGTCGCCAACCTTGAACGCGGCGTAGTCGAAGGCGGGGTTGAGGGCCGCGGCGGCGTTACCGGGCAGGGTCCAGGGGGTGGTGGTCCAGACCAGCAGGCTCACCTTTTCACCACCCAGGCCCAGCTTTTCCGGCTCGCGCAGCGGGAAGCGGACGTAAACCGAGGGGTCTACGATCTCCTGATAGCCCTGCGCCACCTCGTGGCTCGAGAGCGGCGTGCCGCAGCGGGGGCAGTAGGGAACCACCTTGTAGTCGCGGTAAAGAAGGTCCTTGTCCCAAAGCTCGCCCAGGCTCCACCAGATCGACTCGATGTACTTCGGGTCGAGGGTCCAGTAAGCGTCGTCGAGGTCTACCCAAAACGCTATCCGCTCGGTAAAACGGCGCCACTCGCTTTCGTACTCGAAAACCGATTCGCGGCAGGCTTCGTTGAATTTGTCTATGCCGTAGGCCTCGATTTCGTGCTTGTGCTTGAGGCCCAGTTTTTTCTCCACTTCCAGCTCTACCGGCAGGCCGTGGGTGTCCCAACCCGCTTTGCGGGGCACGCGGTAGCCCTGCATCAGCTTGAAGCGCGGGAATAGGTCTTTGTAGCTGCGCGCCTGCGCGTGGTGTACCCCGGGCCGGCCGTTGGCGGTTGGCGGGCCTTCGTAAAAGTTGAAGTTCTCCGCATCCTGGTTTAGCTCGAAACTGCGCTCGACTATCCGCCGCTCCCGCCAGAACTCTAATACGGCCTCTTCCAGTTCGGGAAAGCTGGCCTCGGCCACCGGTTTGAACAGTTCATCAGACATCTCTTACCCCCAAAAACTAACGCGCGTGCCTGCGCACGCGCGGACGAAGCCTCTGCTCCGCGGTACCACCGCGCTTCGTGGGGCTGAGCCCGGATGTGGGACGTGGGTTGTGGGAAGTGGGTTTGCCCACCTCCTACTTCCTACCTCCTACAGCCGGCGGCGGAGCCGCCACGCTCTCTTCCACGCTGTTTCGGGCGCACCCGGCGGGTTCTACTGAGCACCGTGGCCGTTCTTCCCGCGGCTCCGGGGTGATGGCTTGGGGCTGCTCCAGCCGGCTTGCACCGTCCCGGCTCGCTGTATGGAGCGTATTGCCTTGCGCGTCCCCATCGCAGCCTTTACACCGCCGCCGTCCGGCGTTATAATCCGCCTCGGCGGACCGGCGGTACGCCCCAATCCTACAAAAGCGCGCCCAGGCCCGCAACTTGATAAAGGTCTGCGAACCGGTTAAAATAGGTACAAACGCCACGAAAGGTTGTTTCCAAGCAAAAGCCAAAAGGAGTGCTATGAAGCTGTACGTAGATACCGCGAACTTGCAAGAAATACGTGAAATACACGAACTCGGCGTACTCGCCGGCGTAACCACCAACCCCAGCCTGGTGGCCAAAGCACTCATGCAGGCCGGAGAACGGTTTGACAGCGAAGACGCCTTCTACCAGCGCTTTACCGAGGTGATCCGCGAGATTGCCCGGCTGGTGCAGGCGCCGGTTTCGGCGGAGGTGCTGGCGACGGACGCCGAGGGCATGATCGCCGAGGGCAAAAAGTTGGCCGCCCTGGACCCGCACGTAGTCATCAAGCTGCCGATTACCGCCGCCGGCCTGCAGGCCTGCCGGGCTCTGGCGGACGAGGGAATCGCCGTCAATATGACCCTCATTTTCTCCGCCAACCAAGCCCTTCTGGCCGCCCGCGCCGGCGCCGCCTACGTGAGCCCCTTCTTGGGCCGGATAGACGACATTGGCGGCGACGGGGTAGAGCTGGTGCGGGAAATTAGAGCCATATTCGACATCCACGAGATCGAAACCGAGATAATCGCCGCCTCGGTGCGCCATCCGCAGCACGTTACAGCCTCCGCTCTGGCCGGCGCCGACATAGCCACGATTCCCTATAAAGTCTTCATCGCCATGATGAAGCACCCCCTTACCAGCAACGGCATAGAACGATTTCTGGCCGACTGGGTAAGAGTAAAGAGCGAACTATGAGCAAGAAGAAGACCAACCAACAACAAACCAACGCCTTGAGCTACAAAGAGCTCAACGCCAAGATTCTCCCCGAGCTGCACCTACTGGCGGCTCAGATGGGCATCAAGAACTACAAGAAGATGGGCAAGGACGAGCTGATAATGGCCATCCTCGAGCACCAGGCTCAGGACGAGGGCCTGCAGCTCGCCAAGGGCTATCTCGAAACCAGCCCCGACGGCTACGGTTTTTTGCAGGACAACGTCTACAACCTAGACTCCCGCAGCGTGATAGTCAGCGCCGGCCTGATCAAACAGTTCCAGCTGCGCACCGGCGACTACATAGTCGGCAAGGAGCGCCCGCCGCGCGGTAACGAGCGCTACGGCACCCTGATTCGGGTCGAGGCCATCAACGGTCTCGAGCCGGCCCAGGCGGTCAAGCGGCCCAAGTTCGACGAGCTGGTGCCGCAGTTCCCCGACCGCCAGCTAAAGCTGGAGACTGAGCCCGACGAGGTCTCCACGCGGGTCATCGACCTGCTGATACCCATCGGGCGCGGCCAGCGCGGTCTGATCGTGGCCCCGCCCAAGGCCGGTAAGACGACCCTCCTCAAGAAGGTGGCCAACGCCATCGTCCAAAACGAGGACGACGTCAAGGTGATCGTGCTCCTGATCGACGAGCGCCCGGAAGAGGTTACCGACTTCCGCGAGTCGGTGTCCGGCGCCGAAGTCATCGCCAGCACCTTCGACGAGCCACCGCAAAACCACATTCGCGTGGCCGAGTTCGTCCACGAGCGGGCCCGCCGCATCGTCGAGGAGGGCGGACACGTAGTGATTTTGCTCGACTCGATTACGCGCTTGGCGCGCGCCAACAACCTGGTAACTCCACCCACCGGCCGCACCCTCTCCGGCGGTCTCGACTCGGCGGCACTGCACTTCCCCAAACGGTTTTTGGGGGCTGCCCGCAACATCCGCGGCGGTGGTTCGCTAACCATTCTGGCTACTGCGCTGGTAGAAACCGGCAGCCGCATGGACGACGTCATCTTCGAAGAGTTCAAGGGCACCGGCAACATGGAGCTGCACCTCTCCCGTCGCCTTGAAGAGCGCCGCATCTTCCCGGCAATCGATATTCTCAAGTCGGGCACCCGCCGTGAGGAGTTGCTGCTCGACGAAGAAACGCTTCACAAGATGTGGCTCTTGCGCAAGGTGCTGGCGGACATGGACCCGGCCGAGGCCATGGAAATGCTCCTCGGACGCCTCAAGCGCACCAAGTCGAACAAGGAATTCCTGGCTACCCTGGCGGCAAAATAGGCTATAATCGCCTTGGAGGCGGTAGGTGGCGCGTGGTCTGAACCACATCTGGGGGTTGTTATTTTCGGGCGCGTTATTGGCGATACCAATATCGCCCCTGGACATGCTCCCCGAACTCGAGGCCAGCATGCAGCCTCCCGCCGACGAGGTGATCGTTCTGAAACCCGCCCCGGAATACGGGGTGGTTTATCACACCGTAAAACCGGGTGAGTCGCTGGTCTTGCTGGCCAGCCGCTACCAAAGCGACGTCGGCGCCATCAAAAAGCTCTCCGGCCTCAAGCGTGACGTCTTGCAGCCAGGCCAGGAACTGAAGATACCCATCTCCATAAAGAAAGAGAATCAGCCGCGGCTGCCCCCGGGCGTCCAGGTCTACACGGTTGGCAAGGGAGATACACTCGAGCGCATCGCCAAGACCTACGGCCTGCGGATAATAGACATCGTATCTGCCAACCCCGACTTGGCCAGCCTCGATAAGCTTCCCCTCGGCGCCAAGTTCTATATTCCCACCGCCGGCAAGGGCCTTCTGATAACCGCCGGCGAGGGCGATACGCTCGACAAAATCGCCCTCCGCTACGGCGTCAAGCTAGATCAGCTGGCGCAAACCAATGGAATTAAGGATCCGCTGGCCGTCAAGCCCGGCGACAAACTGCTAATCCCCGGTGTCGCCGCCCGCGAGGCAATGGCGCGGTTGGAAGACCGCCGCAAGGAAGAAAAGCGGCTCGCCGAAGAACGCCGTCGCCGCCTGGCGGCCGCCCGCGCCGCCCGCTTGCGGCAGGTTGCCTATCGCGGCGGCACCTCCGCCAAGGGGTTCCAGTGGCCGCTGAGCCACTTCAAAATCACCGCCGGCTATCACGATGCCCGCTACTGGCGCCGCTTCCGCCGGGTCCACACCGGTATAGACCTGGCCGCGCCCCAGGGTACGCCCATCTATGCCGCCAAGGGCGGCGTGGTCGAGGTCGCCGGCTGGTCGCGGGTGGGATATGGCTACTACGTCAAGATCAACCACGGTGGCGGGGTAGAAACCCTCTACGGGCACATGTCGCGGATTGCGGTACGTTCGGGCCAACGCGTCAAGCAAGGGTCGCTAATCGGCTACGTGGGCCGCACCGGCTTTGCCACCGGTCCGCACCTGCACTTCGAGGTACGCATCGGCGGTCGAACCCGAAACCCCTGGTCCTACCTGCCGCATTAAAGGAGAAGAACAATGGAAAAAGGTACTCTGCGAGTAAAGACCGGCTTTGCCGAGATGTTCAAGGGCGGCGTAATCATGGACGTGACCGACGCCGAACAGGCCAAGATAGCCGAAGAAGCCGGCGCGGTAGCGGTGATGGCGCTGGAGAGAGTCCCCGCCGACATACGCGCCCAGGGCGGCGTGGCCCGAATGTCGGACCCCAAGAAAATCAAGGAGATAATGGCCGCGGTTTCGATCCCGGTAATGGCCAAGGCTCGCATCGGCCACTTCGCCGAGGCGATGATCCTCGAGGCTCTGGGTGTCGACTTCATAGACGAGTCCGAGGTGCTGACGCCCGCCGACGAAGAGCACCACATAGACAAGTGGGCCTTCAAGGTGCCCTTCGTCAACGGCGCCCGTGACCTGGGCGAGGCGCTGAGGCGCATCGCCGAAGGAGCGGCGATGATCCGCACCAAGGGCGAAGCCGGCACCGGTAACGTGGTGGAGGCGGTGCGCCACGCCCGCGCGGTAATGAAGGCCATACGCCGCATCCAGAGCCTCCGCGACGACGAGCTGATGGCCGAGGCCAAGAATCTGCAGGCGCCATTCGAGTTGGTGCGCTACGTTCATGAGCACGGCCGTCTGCCGGTGGTCAACTTCGCCGCCGGCGGCGTAGCAACGCCGGCCGACGCCGCCTTGATGATGCACCTGGGTCTCGACGGCGTCTTCGTGGGCTCAGGCATCTTCAAGTCGGGCGACCCGGCGCGCCGCGCCAAGGCCATTGTTCGCGCGGTAACCCACTACAACGACCCGGAGATACTGGCCGAGGTAAGCGAAGACCTGGGCGAGCCAATGGTGGGCATAAACATAGACGTTCTACCCGAAGAAGAGCGTATGGCCAAGCGCGGTTGGTAGTAGCCCCTAAGCCTACGAGAACCCCCGTAGGGGGTTCTTTTTTATGCCCGCCGGCGCTAAGCTGAGCTCGTGAGCAAGGGGAAACGCGTTGGCGTACTAGCGTTGCAAGGCGACTTTCGTGAACACAAGCAAATGCTGGAGAAGGTGGGAGCCGAGGCGGTCGAGGTGCGCCTGCCGGCTCATTTGGAGGGCGTCGGTGGACTGATCGTTCCCGGGGGCGAGTCGACCACTATCGGCAAGCTGGCCCGAGAGTACGGTCTCGACGAGGCGGTGGCGGAGAGATACCAAAGAGGTGAGCTGGCGATTTGGGGAACCTGCGCTGGAGCGATATGGATTGCACGGGAAATATTGGACTATCAGCAGCCCCACCTGGGCATCATGGACATCGCCGTGCGCAGGAACGCTTTTGGCCGCCAGGTAGATTCGTTCGAGGCAGACCTGGAAATAACGGGGCTCGATTTTCCGTTCCACGCAATCTTCATTCGCGCGCCGGAGATTGTTCGCGTCGGCGAGGGCGTAGAAGTTCGGTCCAGTTACAAGGGGCGCATCGTGTTTGCCGCCGCCGCCGGGCTCTGGGCCACCTCGTTCCACCCGGAGCTAACCGGCGATACCAGACTGCATAGTGAGTTCGTAGGCGAACTAGCCAAATAAAAGTACGCGCGCCCGTGGGCGCGCGTACTCAAGCGTCAGACTCAAACCGCGCTGGCGATCATCTCGCTAAACGAGGCTACGTCCAGGCTGGCGCCTCCCACCAGGCCGCCGTCTACGTTGGGGCCGGCCATGATCTCGGCGGTATTGGCGGGCTTCATCGAGCCGCCGTAGAGGATGCGGATTCTGGCGGCTATGTCTGCCCCGTAGCGCTTGCCAATAGCGCCGCGAATGGCGGCCGCCATCTCTTCGGCGTCACCCGCCGAAGCGGTCTTACCGGTGCCGATGGCCCAGACGGGCTCGTAGGCAATGACCAGCTCGTCGCCGCTTGCGAGCGCGATACCCTCGAGGCTACCCTCGAGCTGCCGGAGGGTATACTCGACGGCCTTACCCGACTCGCGCACCTCCAACGGCTCGCCAATGCAGAGGATCGGCGTCAGGCCGGCGGCCATTGCCCGGGCCGCCTTTTGCGCCACCAACTCGTCGCTTTCGCGCCAGTAGGCGCGGCGTTCACTATGGCCGACGATGACCATCGTGGCGCCCAGGTCGGTTAACTGGGCGGCGGCCACCTCGCCGGTGTAAGCGCCCCATTCGTGCGCGGAAACGTCCTGAGCGCCGTAGCGAACGGCGCTACCGGCCAGCTGCTCGGCGGCTACCGGCAGAAGCGGGAAGGAGGGCAGTATGGCGACCTCCAACGAATCCTCGCTGCCGTTGGCAAGACCTGGGTTGGCCTCCAGGAACTCGGCGAACCAGATGCGGGCCTCGCTGGGCGTCTTGTTCATCTTCCAGTTACCTGCTAGTAAGGGCTTGCGCAAGGTCATACCTCCTCGGGGCTGAGGCCGCCCAGAACCTCGATGCCGGGCAGAGTGCCCTTCTCTAGGAACTCCAGGCTGGCACCGCCACCGGTGGAAACGTGGCTGAACTTGTCGGCGTAACCGAGGCGCTTGACGGCCGAGACCGAGTCGCCGCCGCCGACCACGGTATAGGCGTCGAGGCCGGCTATCGCCTCGGCCACCGCCAGCGTGCCGGCGTCGAAGGGCGGCGTTTCGAAGACCCCCATCGGGCCGTTCCAGAACACCGTATGCGCCGGAGCCAACGCTTCGGCGAAGATCTTGCGGCTTTCCGGGCCAATGTCCAGCCCCAGCCAACCCTCGGGGATTCCGAAGGCGGGGAAGATCTTCGTTTCGGCTTCGGAGCTAATCTGCTCGGCCGCCACCACGTCGCTGGGGAGCAACAGCTGCTTACCCAGCGAGCGGGCTTCCTCCAGCAGGCCGGCGGCCAGCTCCAGTTTGTCGTCTTCCACTAGGCTGCCGCCCACTTGGCCGCCGATAGCCTTGATGAAGGTGAAGGCCATCGCGCCGCCGATGAGCATTCCGTCCACCTTGGGCAGGAGACTCTTAATGACACCGATCTTGTCGGAAACCTTGGCTCCGCCGAGAACCACCCAGTAAGGTTTTTGCGGGTCGTGCAGGAGTTTGCCCAGCGCCTTGACCTCGCGCTCCATCAAACGGCCGGCGTAGCTGGGAAGTATGCGGGCCACCCCGACCACCGAGGCGTGCTCGCGGTGGGCGCTCCCAAAGGCGTCGAGCACGAAGGCGTCACCGAGGCGGGCGTACTTTTTTGCCAGCTCCGGGTCGTTCTTCTTTTCGCCCGGCTCGAAGCGGACGTTCTCCAAGAGCAATACCTCACCGGGCTTGGCGCTCTTGACGTCGGAAAACGCCTCTTCGCTGGATGGAAGACCGGTCACGAACTTCACTGGCATTTCCAATAGGTCAGCCAGAACCTCAGCCACAGGTAGCAGGCTGAAGGCCGGGTCCACGCCCTTGGGGCGACCAAGGTGGCTCATGAGAACCACCTTGGCGCCCTTTTCCAGGAGTTCGCGAATGGTCGGCAAGCTCGCGCGCACGCGCGTGTCGTCGCCCACTACCCCGTCTTTGATGGGCACGTTGTAGTCGACTCTTACCAGGACCGACTTACCATTGGCCTCGAGCTGATCAAGCGTGCGCATTTCTTCCTCCTATGGCTGCTTTCTAGAGGTTGGCGCCAACAATCTCTACCAAGTCGGCGACGCGGGTGGAGTAGCCCCATTCGTTGTCGTACCAGGTGTAGACCTTGACCAGGTTGTCAATGGCCTTGGTGAAGGGCGCGTCGACGATGGTCGAGTAGGAGCTGCCGACGATGTCGTGGAGAACGATTTCTTCCTCGTTGTAGCCAAGGATGCCCTTGAGTGGCCCCTCGGAAGCAGCCTTGAGCGCCGCGTTGACCTCTTCGGCGGTAACGTTTCTCTTCAAGAGCGCTGTGATGTCGCTAATCGAGCCGGTGGGCGTGGGCACGCGCAAAGCCGAGCCGTCGAAGCGACCGGCCAGCTGCGGCAGGACGATGCCGGTAGCCTTGGCGGCGCCGGTGGTGGTGGGAATGATGTTAATAGCCGCCGCGCGGGCGCGCCTGAGGTCCTTGTGGGGCAAGTCGAGGATGCGCTGGTCGTTGGTGTAGGAGTGCACCGTGCTCATCAGCGATTTGTCGACCCCAAAGGTGTCGTCCAGCACCTTCATTACCGGCGCCAGCGAGTTGGTGGTGCAGGAAGCGTTGGAGATGATGTTGTGCTTGGCCGGGTCGTACTCCTTTTCGTTGACGCCGATGACCACGGTCACGTCCGGGTCCTTGGCGGGCGCGGTAATGATTACCTTCTTGGCTCCGGCCTGCAGGTGCTTGCTGGCTCCCGCACGGTCGCGAAAGACGCCGGTAGACTCGATAACCACGTCAACGCCCAGGTCCCCCCAGGGCAGCTCTTCGGGGTTGCGGGTTTCGGTGGCGTGGATCTTCTTGCCGTCAACGATGATGAACTCGTCGTCGTAGCTTATTTCGCCTGGGAATCTGCCGTATACCGAGTCGTACTTGAGTAGGTGGGCCAGGGTCTTGTTGTCGGTCAGATCGTTGACCAAGACCACATCCGCGCCACGCTGGTGAAGGATGCGAAAAACCTGCCTGCCAATCCTGCCGAATCCGTTGATGCCGATCTTCATTTCGAGCCTCCTTTGGGCGTTGCTTATCGCAAAAACGCCCTACGTCCTCACTATATAACGCCCTTGTGGTGACCAAAGTCACAAGGGCGTTATATAGCTCGTATGACGTTTAACGTATACGGCCTGCCATCAAGTCGTCAACTTGTTTTTGCGCTTTGTCAAGGGCGTCCTTCGGGGTAGCCTTGCCCAACACGGCTTCTTTGATCGCCTGACCGAGGATGTCGAAGCGGATCTGCTCCCACTCGGCAATGGCCGGCTCGAAGGCGGCGTAGTTGGCCTGCTCGATGACTACCTTGAAATCAGGGTTGTCCATCAAGTAGTCCTGCAGGGCCTGTTCGTCGGTGGCCTTCAGGTTGACGGGTACGTAGCCGGTGGCCGCGGCGAAGAGCGCCTGCGCCTTGGGGGAGCTGACGAAGTTGATGAACTCGCCGGCCAGTTTCTTTTGTGCCTGGTCGACGTCCTTGAAGATGATCAGGTCGGTGCCCTGGACCAATGCCAAGCCCGGCTTGCCGCCGTTACCCGGGAGCGTTGCAATGCCGAGGTCGAACTTGGCCGCCTTTAGGTAGTAGGTGTAACCTGCCGAGGTATCGGTGGAAAAGCCGAAGGCGCCCTTGCCAAAGTTCTGGTTGATGTAGCCCGAGGTTATCGCTTTGGCCCAGCCGCCATTCACGCCGTCCACCAGGGTTTGCAGGGCCTTGACCGCAGCCGGACCGTTAACGACTACCTTGCCGTCTTGCATGTACTTGCCGCCCATGTTGAAGAACCAGTAGGAGAAGGTGGAGGTGTCGGGGCGGAACCAGTACACCGGCTCGCCTTCGGCGGCGGAGATCTTCTTGGCCGTCGCTATG
Organism: Thermaceae bacterium; assembly: GCA_027023115.1. GTDB lineage: Bacteria > Deinococcota > Deinococci > Deinococcales > Marinithermaceae > Oceanithermus. The sequence goes on along the minus strand of JALVWZ010000344.1, from coordinate 1,488 downwards.
AACTCGTCGATGGTCTTGGGAACAGCCACGCCGTGCTTCTTGAGCAGGTCGCGGTTGAAGTAGAGGATCTGCACCGACTTGTTGAAGGGCAGACCGTAGAGCTTGCCGTCGAAGCGAACGGCGTCGACGAAGGTCGGGTTTAGTTGGTCCAGGTCGTCGATCACGCCGTCCAGGGGCATGAGGGCGTCGGCCTCCAGGTAAAGGGCAATGTTGTTCTCGAAGGCTTGCGCCAGCGCCGGCAGATTACCGGCGGCGAAGGCAGCTTTGATCTTGGTGGAGAGGTCGCGGTAGCCGCCTTGGTTGATCGGTTTGATGCAGCCTTCGCCTTGGTGCATCTTATTGAAGGCCACCGCCAGGTTCTCGAGCGCCGCTCTCGGCGCGCCGCCGCGGAAACCGTGCCACAGCTCGGCCACGACCTTGGCCTGGGAGCACTGCTCCTTGATTACGTCGCCGGCTTTCTGCTGGGCGAACGCCAGGGAAAAGACCATTAGGACCGCCAGTAACCAGACCGCTTTTTTCATCGCCACCACCTATCCCTTCTTACTTACTTGATACCACTCCGCGCGATGCCTTGGATGAAATACCTCTGCGCGAAGAAGTAACCCATGATTATCGGCAAAATGGCCATCGTCGAGGCCGCCATCAGTTGCCCGTAGTCGCTGCCGGCCTCGCCAATGAAGGCCTGCAAGCCCACTTGAATGGTGCGCATCTCCGGGCTCTGGGTGACGATCAACGGCCAGAGTAGGGCATTGTAGGCGCCGAGAAAAGCGAAGATGCCGTACGTGATTAGCCCAGGGACTGCCAGGGGAAAGGCTATGCGCCAGAGCATGCCCCAGTAGCTGGCGCCGTCGATGCGGGCGGCGTCGAATAGGTCTTGCGGAAGCGCCAGAAAAAACTGCCGCAGCAAGAATATGCCGAAGACCGATGCTAACCAGGGAACGATCAGGGCGTAGAAGGTGTCGAGCCAGTGCAATTTGGCGAGGAGGATGTAGTTGGGGATGAGGAGCACCTCACCGGGTATCATCATCGTGGCTACGAAGAGCAAGAATATCTGTTCGCGCCCGGGGAAGCGGATGCGGGCGAACGCGAAGGCGGCCATGGTAGCGAAGAGCAGACCGCCGAGAACCTGCATACTGGCAGTAAAGAACGATACGAAGAAGTAACGTCCGAACGGAGCGGCGTGCCAGGCTTCGCGGTAGTTGTGGAAAACGTAGCCTAAAAAACCAGGGCTGACGTTGACCCATTCCAGCCGCCAGTATTGCCCCTGAGAGCGAATTGCGTCTGGCGGCAGCTCGGCCTTGAATCTACCCGAGTTCTTGGGAATCCAGACCACCAGAGGCAGGGTGGTGAACTTTTGCTCACCAGCGTTGCGGAGGCTAATCGTCCATCCGTCGGTGCCTGATTCGACGCTTATCCTGGTCGATTCGCTGCGCGGGTCGCTAAAGACCGCCGGCGGTTTGGGAACCCGCACGCGGGGCTTGCCTGCTC
>JALVWZ010000343.1 GCA_027023115.1 Thermaceae bacterium | reverse complement strand
AGGGGGTTGGCGTCGGCAAAGCTGTAAGCGAGCCAGGCGGCGTGACCCAGCTCCTGCATGGCGGCGCGGGCGCGCTCGATGTCCATGACCCGAGCTTACCGCCGCAACGCGGGCCCGTACAGCGCGTATATTAAGGTCAGCCTGCTAACGGCAACGGTGACGGGAATGAATGGACCGCGATCTATCGTTTTGGTGCTCGTCTTTTTGAGCCTGCTGAGCCTGGCGCTGGCGGGCCCGCGCGACAACAGCCTGGTTCTGGCCGCCTCGCGGGAACCGCCGGTGCTGGGCGACTTTTGGGGCTTCGTCCGCAGCGGCGCCGTCAGCAGCGAGATAGAGAACCTTCTCTGGGCGCGGCTGGAGTACGTCGACATAGACGGCGAAGACCGGCCCTACCTGGCCACGGAAGTGCCCACCGTTGCGAACGGCCGCGTCAAGGTGAGTGACCTCGGCGGCGGCAAGAAGCGCATTGACATTCGCTATACGCTACGCGACGACGTCTACTGGTCCGACGGGGTCCCCATCACCAGCGCCGACGTCGAGTTCTACTATCAGGTGGGCAAGTACCCGGGCGCGCCGGTCCCCGACGCCTCATACTGGCGGCGGGTCTCGCTGCGGGTGCTGGACGCCAGGAACTTCGTGGTCAGCTTTGCGCCCGCGTACTCCTACGACCTGAGCGGCTCCGCCATCGGACTGGCTCCGGCGCACGTGCTGCGGGAAAAGTGGCGGCAGACAAAGGCGGCGCTCGCGGGCCTCGATCCCAAAAAAGACGCCGCCGCCATCGCTGCCGGCTTCCAAAAGTTCGTGGCCGGGTTCGCCACTCCCGAAGCCCACAACGACGGGGCCCTCGTCTACTCCGGCCCGTTCGTGTTGCAAAGCTGGGCCGGCGGCAGCCTGGAGATGGTGCGCAACCCGCGCTTTTTCATCACCCCGCCGGGCGGTGCAGACAAGTACGTTCGCAAGGTGACCTACCGCTTCATAAGCGACCCCAATGCCCTGCTGGTGGCCATATTGGGCGGCGACGTGGACGCCACCTCGGGGGCGGCACTGAGCCTGGAAGAGGCGCGCGCCGCGCAGCTGACCCGTCGCGCCAAGGGGCGTTTCGACATCTGGGCGGTTCCGGGGTCGGTCTGGGAACACCTTGAGGTGAACAAGTTTAGCAGCGTCGGGCGGGTGAAAGACCTGCTGCTCGACAAGAAAGAAACCCGCCAGGCGATTCTCTACGCCCTGAACCGCCGCGGCCTGAGCGACGCCTTCTTCGACGGCCTGCAACCGCCGGCCGCCAGCTGGGTGCACTTCCAGAACCCGAACTACTATCCGGACGTTAGGAAGTACCCCTACGACCCCGAAAGGGCCGCGGAGATGCTGGCCGAACTCGGCTGGCGGGACCTGGATGGCGACGGCTACCTGGAAAGGCGCACCAAAGACGGTCGCACGGTCAGGTTCGTGCTGGAGTACGTTACCACCGCCGGTAACCGCCTGCGCGAACGCACCCAGGAGTTCTTCAAAAAAGACCTCGCGAAGGTGGGAATCAGGGTGGAGATTCATAACGAGCCCGCCGCGGAGGTGTTTTCGCGCGACTTCCTCAAGCGGGCCTACGCGGGCAGCTGGAAGGGGCTGCTCGAGTTCGCCTGGCTGCTGGGAATGAACGACGACGCGGCCATCTACACCTGCAAGG
>JALVWZ010000342.1 GCA_027023115.1 Thermaceae bacterium | reverse complement strand
GCGGTAGCCCGCGAGCGGCTGCCGGAGCAGGAGGGCGGCCTGGGTTTGAAGCAAGTCTACGACGAGCTGCGCGCGATTGCCGAAGACTCGGGGCCCGGTTCGCAGGCCCGCAAGCGGGAGCGGCTGGCGCGACTTCTCAAGGCAGCCAGTCCGGCCGAGGGGGCCATCATCTTGAGAATCGTCACCGGCCGCCTGCGCCTGGGGGTGGGCGACGCCACCGTACTAGAGGCGCTGGCGCTGGCCTTCTTGGGCGACCGCGCCAAGAAGCCGCTTCTGGAAAGGGCCTACAACCTGACCTCCGACCTGGCCTACGTAGCCCGGCTGGTTTTGCAGGGTGAGGAGGCGCTGCGCGCGGTGAGGCTAGAGGTGGGCAAACCGGTGCGGATGATGCTGGCCGAGCGTTTGCCGGGGCCGGAGCAAATCATGGAAAAACTGGGGCCGCACTATGCCGAACACAAGTACGACGGCGAGCGGGTTCAGGTCCACTACGACGGCCGGCGCTTTTGGGTCTACTCGCGCCGATTGGAGAACATCACCCACCAGTACCCCGACCTCTTGCAGGCGCTCGCAGAGGTCCAGTCGCGTCCCTTTATCATCGAGGCCGAGGCGGTGGTCACCGACCCCCTGACCGGTGAGATGCGGCCGTTCCAGAACGTCCTCAACCGCAAGGTCAAGCACCTGACCGAAGAGCTGCTGGAAAAGTATCCCATCAAGGGCTTCGTTTTCGAAATCCTTTTTGAGGACGGCGAGCCCCTGATCGAGCTGCCCTACACGCAAAGGCGCGAGCGGCTGGAGAAGTGGTTCAAACCGCACGAGCGGCTGGCGTTTTCGGTCAAGCGCTACGTGGAGGACGTGCGCCAGCTAACCGAGTTCTTCGACGAGTCCATCGAAGCCGGCTGCGAGGGCCTGGTTTGCAAGAAGCCCGACGGCGTCTACGAGGCTGGTAAGCGCGGCTTCAAGTGGGTCAAGTACAAGCGCGGTATTGCCGGTAAGCTTTCCGACACCCTCGATCTGGTGATCGTCGGCGCCTGGCTGGGGCGCGGCAAGCGGGCCGGGAGCTACGGCTCGCTGCTGGCGGCCACCTACAACCCGGACGAGGACCGCTTCGAGACGATCACCAAGGTCGGTTCCGGCTTCAGCGACGAAGACCTGGGCCAGGTGCTGCCGCAGCGGCTCGGGCCTTACCGCCGCGAGGAACGCCACCCGCGCGTCTGGTCTTTGCTCGAGCCCGACGTCTGGTTCGAGCCGGCTCAGGTGGTCGAGGTGGAGGCACAGGAGATCACCCTCAGCCCCAACCACACCTGCGCGTTCGGTGTGGTCAAGGAGGGGCGTGGTCTGGCGCTGCGCTTCCCGCGCTTCGTCCGTTACCGCGACGACAAGAGCCCCGAAGAAGCCACCAGCAGCACCGAGGTGGTTGAGATGTACAAGAACCAGTGGCCTAGTTAGCCGCAAACTCCCAACGTCTTATTGGTTGGAAACCTCTGTGGTTTCGTCCCCTCGACATCAGGGACCGGCCACCAGCCACGAGTCGCAGGCCGCATGCCTGTTTTTGCCTCCCCCACCGGGGGAGGCGGCCGCAGGCAGGAGGGGGGATGTCGGGTGGGATGTGGGAGGTAGGAGGTGGTGTCCCGTCCGGAAAAACGTTTACACTCAGGCTCCCACCCCCACACCCGCTACCC
>JALVWZ010000341.1 GCA_027023115.1 Thermaceae bacterium | reverse complement strand
CAAAGGGCGACCGTAGACGGGGGCGTCCCAGTCGATGCGGCCGCTGTAATCCGCGCCCGCGCCCGTAAGCTCCAAGGGCCCGGAAAGGGCCCAGTGGCGGTCGGCGGCCGTAGCCGCCAAGCGCCAGCTCTGCGGAGCGGTTCCGGGAACGCGCCATATCCCCTCGCCGTCGGCGCGCAGGTCGTTCCAGGGGCCGGAAATCTCCACCTGACCGGCCAGCGGCGCGGCCGAGACCTTGAGCAGGGCGTTCAGTTCTTTGTCGTTCAGGTAACCCCGCAGCTGGTAACCGGGCCCCGCCCCCTCGAGGCGCAAGGTCCCGTAGCCGCGGGCCCGCAAATCGCCGTAGGGACCGGCGTAGCCGAGGTCGCCCTCGAGCGTGCCCCGCCGCGCCAGCCGACCGTTCCAGACCCCCGGCAGACCGTACGGGCTCGAGTCGAAGCCCTGCAACGCCACCGTCAGGCCGTCGTTGTCCCCCGAGACCCGGGCCGCACCGTCTTGCAACGAAAACCGCCATCTGTACGCCGTCCCTTTACCACTCAGACTGGCCGCTCCGGCGGCCTGGGGAAGGCTGGCCGTAACGTCGTACTCGAGGCCGGGCAGGTTGGCGGTACCGCTTATCTGCGCCGCTCCCAGCCGGGGCAGCTGCAACGCTCCGGTCAGTTCGAGGCCGTTCCAGGGGCCCTGGGCCCTGAGCGTGCCCCACTCACTAATCAGGCTGGCGCTGCCCCGGCGCATGTCCCCGGAGGCGGCCAGCACCGCGTTGTAGCTCCGGTAGGAAAGCGGCAGGCGCACCTCGAACTTGAATGGCGCGGCCAGCTCGACGTAGCCGTCGCCGACGGTCGCCCGCTGGCGACCGACGTGAACCGGCAGCACCGCCGCGCGCACGCCTGCCACGGCGGGTAGTTGCAGTTCACCGTTAAAGTCGGGGTCGGGCCAGGCGCGCCCCTCTCCCCGCAAATAACCGCTGGTGCGGACGTAGAGCGCGCCTCTGCCGCTGAGCTGCGCCTGCAGCCAGGGGCTTTCGAGCCGGGCCGCGCCGGACCAGCCCGCCGGCGACCAGGCCACGTCGCCCTCGTAAGAAATATCCTTGAGCGAAAGCGCGCCGTTCAGGCGGATGCGGCCGGAAGTATAGGAGAACCGCGCCCGGTCCATCAACCCGCGCACCCCGCTGGAGTCGGCTGTGCCGCTGAGGGGAATGGTCCCCAGGGGAGTATCGGCCAGACCCTTGAAGAGCAGTTTTTGCCCCTGCAGTTCGCTGGTTAGCGAAAGGTAGCGCCCGCGCAGGCGCTGCCGCCCGCTCCAGCCCGCGGCGGCGGTCCATACGGCGTCGCCGCTGAGCCTGAGACCGCCGATTAGATTCAGCGGCAGGCCGTCCACCCGGGCGCTGAACAGGCCCTCGCGCCACGAGAACCCGCCGTAACTGCCGAGCCGTCCCTTCCAGTCGGCCCCCTGCTGCCGCACCGTGATCGGCACGTTGAGATACGGCGAATGGTAGGCGCCATCGAACCTGAAGCTGCCCCGCCAGACGCCCTCACCCGCAACCTCGCCCACCGTTAGAGCAACCGGGTCGAGCGTCATTTTCAGGTCGTCCCAGCTGCCGGTCAGCGCCAGCGGACCCAACCGCCCCGCCACCGCCAGGCCGTCGCCGGCCAGCGACCCCGAAAGGTCGAGCGGCTTACGCGCCAGCAAGAGG
>JALVWZ010000340.1 GCA_027023115.1 Thermaceae bacterium | reverse complement strand
GGGGGGGGGGGGCTAGATGTTGGGTACGAACACGTTGTTCCCTCCCCAACGCCACGAGGATCTTCCCCCGTCACCCTAGCGAAAGCCGGGGTCCAGGACCAATCCAGGAGTCGGCATGGAGGTGCTGCACTGGCCGCAGAAAGCTAAAAAAAGCCCCCTCCCTTTCGGGGAGGGCCGGGATGGGGGGTATTAAAACCGGCAAGTGGCCCGTAGCTCGTGGCTTGTGGAAACATCGCCATACGTCGTTTCGCGCACCCATAATCTTGCCTGCCCACATCCCACACCCCACATCCCACTTCCTACCTCCTACTACCTACCACGCACCACGCATCACGTACTGCCCCTTCCCGGACCTTGCGAACAACGTATTGGGAAGTTACAGCTAGAGCTTTTCCCAGCGGCTGACGGCCAGGGCCTGCAGCACCACGCGGGTGCCGTCTTCGGCTATCAGGTCGAGGTAGGTGTCGAGCATGCCGTTGTCGTAGTCGTCGTAGACCCGGATGCCGTATATCAGGTAGCCGCGGTGGGCCTGCGGGTCGAAAAGGCGGTCGCCCGGCTTGAGGTCTAGTGCTTCGTCTCCGAGGGGTTTGTTCGCGGTCACGTTCACTCCTTGAGGCTCGAGACGGCCTCGAGCGCAGCCGCCAGCTTAGCAGAGGAGATTATGCCTTGGATGTGAGCCTTGCCGCCGCCTTTGGCTCCCAGCGGCACCAGCAGCTCGTTCCAAACCCGCCGCAACTCGCCCTCCCTTTCGGGGTGGGCCACCAACAGGAGTCGCGCCTGCTCGCCCTCGCGGGCTGCCAGCAGCGCCAGCGCCCCCGGCAGCGTGGCCACGCGGCGGCCGGTTTCGGCCAGGGCCGCCGCCGGCACTTCGGCGGCGGCGGGAAAACCCCGCCCCGCCAGCTCCTGCGCCAGCCGCTCGGCCAGCGCGGCTGCAAGATCGAGAGCCTGGCCGCGGGCGGCGTAGAGCTCGTCTTCCAGCTTCGCGACCCGTTCGGGCACGTCGAACACCCCGGCCGAAAAGCGCTGCGCCAGCCCGCTCAAGAGTTGGTGCTTGGCGGCGTAGTCCTCGAGTGCCTCCCAGCCGCTACGGGCGTAGACGCGGATCTGCTTTTTCTTGCCCTTCTCGAATCCGATTACCTTCAGCGGCCCCGCCTCGGCGGTGCTGCGCAGGTGGGTGCCACCGCAGGGAGCCATGTCCCAGTCGGCAATCTCCACCACCCGCACCGCCCCGCGCACCTGCGGCAAGCGCCTGAGCGGCAGGAGGGGCACCTGCGCCTCGGGCACCTCGCGGGCGCTGACCGGCAGGTTAGCGTAGACCGCCCAGTTTGCCAGCGCCTCGGCCTTGTCGATCGCCTCGCGCGCCGCTTCCGGACCGGGCCAGACGTCGAAGTCGATGTGGATCTCCGGCCCGCTCAGGCTTACGGCGATGGTGTTCCAGCCGGCGGCGCGCAGGAACGCCTGGCTGAGGACGTGCTGGCCGGTGTGGCGCTGCATGTGGCGGTAGCGGCGGTTCCAGTCTATCTCGCCCGTTACCCGCGCTCCCGGCTCGAGCGGCCCTTCCAGCACGTGCACGATCCGCGTCCCGTGCTTTTCGGGCTCGAACACGTCCAGCACCCGCACCCCGCCCAGGGTGCCGGTGTCGTGCGGCTGGCCGCCGGAGGTGGGGTAGAAGAGGGTGCGGTCGAGCTCGACCAAAA
>JALVWZ010000339.1 GCA_027023115.1 Thermaceae bacterium | reverse complement strand
GAGGAGGATTGCGGCACCACAGAGTTCATCGAGATCGAGCTCTTCCAGGAGAGCGCCGGCGGCCGCGAGCTGCGGCGCAGCGGCGAGATCGAGCAGGGCCTCTACGGCCGCAGCGTTGCCCGCGAGATCACGGTGGGTGGTAAGACCTTCCCCGAAGGGCACATGCTCAGCAAGGCGGACGTCGAGGCCATAATCGCCGCCGCCCGCGCCGGTGAGATCGAGACGGTGCCGGTCTACAGCCCGCTAACCTGTCGTACCGAGTATGGCGTCTGCCGTAAGTGCTACGGCTATGACCTTTCCATGGCGCAGCCGGTTTCCATTGGTGAGAGCGTGGGCGTAGTAGCCGCCGAGTCTATCGGCGAGCCGGGCACGCAGCTGACCATGCGCACCTTCCACACCGGCGGCGTGGCCACCGGCTCCGACATAACCCTCGGTCTGCCGCGCGTGATCGAACTCTTCGAGGCCCGTCATCCGCGCGCCAAGGTAATCATCGCCGAGATCGACGGCGAGGTGCAGATCGAAGAGACCGAGGACAAGCTGATTTTGCGCATCGTCAGCGGTGAGTTCAAGAAAGAGTACAAGCTCGACAAGAGCGCCCGTCTGACGGTTCGCGAGGGCGAGTTCGTGCGCGCCGGCACGCCGCTCTTGCGCGGCGTGGTGGACCCGCACCAGCTGCTGGAGGTGCAGGGTCCGGAGGCGGTACAGCGCTACCTGGTGAACGAAACACAGCGCGTTTACCGCTCCCAGGGCGTGAAGGTACACGACAAGCACATCGAGATAATCGTGCGCCAGATGCTGAAGTACGTCGAGGTGACCAACCCCGGCGATTCGCGTCTGCTCGAGGGCCAGGTTCTCGAGCGCTGGGAGGTGGAGCGCATCAACGAAGCGCTCATCGAAGAGGGCAAGATGCCGGCCAGTTGGAAACCGCTCTTGATGGGCGTTACCAAGAGCGCCCTCAATACCCGCTCCTGGCTCTCGGCGGCCAGCTTCCAGCACACCACCCACGTGCTTACCGAGGCCGCTATTTGGGGCAAGAAGGACGAGCTGATCGGTCTCAAGGAGAACGTCATTCTCGGCAAGCTGATACCCGCCGGCACCGGCACCGACTTCGTCCGCCGGGTGCAGGTGGTGGACGAGCGCACCCTGGAGAAGCTCAAGGAAGCGCGGCGGGCGGCCCAGAGCGTGGTCACCACCCCGCCGCCGGCACCGGAGGCGGGCGCCGGCGCGGCGGATTCCTAGGCTGAAGGCGGGGGAGGGAAGACCCTCCTCCGCTGCCGGAGGCTGGTTGTGAAGCTGCTCGTATGCGAGGCAGGCGAAGCGCGGCCGCTGGTTGCGGTGGCCCGCTGCCTGCCTTATCCGTACCGCGTCTGGCGCGACGGTGAGGCTTACCGCCTGGAGCTGGTGGCGCCGCCGGAGGCGGCCGCGGAGCTGGCGGAGCGGCTGGGTCTGGAAGTGCGTGTGCTGGAGCTGGTAGAAGAAGGTTGCCGTGAGGTGAACAGCGATGCGTGAGGAGATCGTCATCGTTCCCGGTAGCGAGGCGGAGCTCTACGTCGAAGACGTTGGTCCCCAGGACGTGCCCGCGCTGGTCGTGCTGCACGGCGGCCCCGGCGGTTCCAGCCACCCCTACCGCGCCGCCTGGGAAGAGGAGCTGGGTGAGTACCGCGTCGTCTACTTGGACCAGCGCGGCTCCGGCCGCAGTCC
>JALVWZ010000338.1 GCA_027023115.1 Thermaceae bacterium | reverse complement strand
GGGGTTTACGTCTTCTCACCTGCCATCCACGATGTGGTAGCCGACCTCGAGCCCTCAGACCGGGGCGAGTACGAGATTACCGACGCCATCCAAGGATTGATCGACCGTGGCGCCGTAGTCGAGGGGCTGACGGTAAAGGGATGGTGGAAAGACACGGGCAAGGCCGAAGATCTGCTGGATGCTAACCGCCTCTTGCTTTCCGGGCTCGAGCCGCAGGTAGCTGGCCAGGTTCTGGACAGTCGATTGGTTGGGCGAGTGGTGGTTGAAGACGGAGCAGTGGTGAAGGGATCGACCATCATCGGGCCGGCGTTGATAGCCGCCGGCAGTCTGGTAGAGAACGCCTTCGTGGGCCCTTTTACCGCCATCGGCCCAAAAGCAGAGGTGCGTGATTCCGAGGTTGAATACTCCATCGTGGCTGACAGGGCGGTCATCAAGGACGTTGCGACACGGTTGCAGGAATGCGTAATCGGGGTTGGTGCGCGGGTCGAGTCGCGCCGCGGCTTACCGCGAGCCCACCGGCTGGTGCTGGGTGACGAGTCGCGTGTAGAGATTGGCTAAGCGGATTGGTCATGACGCGCGTCTGGTTAGGTATATCATTGAGTATGAGGTATCTGATCGCCGGAATAGTGCTGCTGATTGGTCTGGCTGGTGCCGAGCAGGTAACCACCCATGACTTTTTCCGAATCACCCAGACGGTGTCGCGCTCTGCCGCCACGCCCGGAGCTTGGCGTTATACGATATCACCGCGAACCGCCGAAGCGCGGCGTTACTGGAACGTGATCGTCGATAGCTGGAGACGCACCCTGACAATCGGTCTGGGCGTCAAGCTGGGTGCTTTCGAGGTCGTTAGTACCGAAAAGGGCCTCCACTTTTTGCCCTACTGCCAGCAGGTTCACCCTGGTTGCTTTACCAAGCCGCCCTTGGGTGGTGATTTGCAGGGTTGGAAGGTCGAACTGGTGCTGCTCGACCTTCACAACAACCTGGACGCCGCCCTGGCCGACGCCAAGAAGCACGCCAAGCCTTACCCGGCAACAGTTACCCTGAGCCGCTTCCTGCGTCTTACCGTTTATCGTGACGGGCGGATAGAAGCTGCGCGCAGTGGTTGGAAGCCTTAGACAGGGCCTCATTCTAGGGATCCAAATTCCGTGCCCGTAATTCTGGCGGAGTGTAAAATCCTATCTGGGGGCGATGATGATCGTACGCAGTTGGCACGGGCGCGTGCCCCATGAACAGGCCGCTTCTTATCGCGACTTCCTGAGCGAACGTGCGATACCGGATTACCGCGGAGTTCCCGGCAACCTCGGGGTGTTCGTGCTGGAGCGGCCGGCCGCAGACGCGGTACACTTCGTGACCCTCACATACTGGACGAGCCTGGACGCGATTCGCGCTTTTGCCGGCGAGGACGTTTTAAAAGCCAAGTATTACCCAGAGGACCAGGATTTTCTGCTGGAATTCGAACCCGAGGTAGCGCACTATACGGTCGCCGACGCCGCCGTTGATGTTGATAGGCTGGCCAACCCGATCCAGAGCCGCGAGTAGCCCTGAGCGATGGCCAGGCGAAAAGTTAGAACACGTTGTTCGCGCCAACCCGTCGCCACTAGCTTCTCTCTTCATCCCAGCGAAAGCCGGGGCCCGGTACTTATCTAAAGGCGGGACCGAGTCTCCGCGTCGGCCGCGAAAGACGAAAGCGCCCTTCCCTTTGGGGA
>JALVWZ010000337.1 GCA_027023115.1 Thermaceae bacterium | reverse complement strand
ATGGTGTTTCCCGGCCGGGTTTGCAAATGCGGCACGCCGGTGCAGCTGCCGGAGAGCCCTAGCGCGTAAGTACGTCCAGCAAAGTAAATACGAACATGCTGGTCGAGATGACCACGTTGGCCTCGAAGAACGCCTGATTGACGCGCGAGAGGTCGTCGGGGCGCACCAGGCGGTGTTCGTAGATGAGCATCAGGCCCACTACCAGCGTTCCCGCGTAGTACCAAAAGCCCGCTCCGGCCAGGTAGCCGGCCAGCACGAAGAGCAACCAGGCTAGCAGGTGTAGCCAGCGGGCGCTTTGCAGCGCCGCGGCAATGCCAAAGCGGGCGGGCAGGGAGTGGACGTGGTGGCTGCGGTCGAACTCGTAGTCCTGGGTGGCGTAGAGAACGTCGAAGCCGGTGATCCAGAAGGTGACCGCCCCCCACAGGGCGAAGGCAGCGGGGGCGAAGCGACCGTCCTGGGCTATCCAGCCGCCGGCGGCCGCGGCGCCAATAGTCAGGCCGAGCCAGAAGTGACAGGTCCAGGTGAAGCGCTTGGTGTAGGAGTAAAAGGTCAGAAAAAAGACCGCCACTGGCAAGAGCAGCTGGGTAAGCGGGTTGAGATTGAGCGCGGCCACCGTCAGCAGCAAAAAGCCCAGCACGGCCAATAGCAGCGTTTCCCAGGGTTTGACCAGGCCCCGCGGTAGGTGACGGCCGGCGGTGCGCGGGTTGAGGGCGTCTATCTGCCAGTCGATCAAGCGGTTGAGGGCCATCGCAGCGGTGCGGGCGCCGACCATGGCCACCGTTACCCACAGCCAAACTGCGTAGTCGAAGCGGCCGCGCGAGGCCAGCATTACCCCAACGTAGGCAAAGGGCAGCGCGAACAGGGTGTGCTCGAAGCGGATTAGCTCGAGGTAGAGGCGCAGGCGGGCCACCAGAGGCTCATCCTTTACGTACTTCGCGAATGTGGTTCTTTTCGTCCACCAGGACTACGGTGGGGTGAAAGTCGGCCAGCTCGCTTTCCTCGAAGTTGGCGTAGGCGATGACGATTATCAGGTCGCCGGGGTGGATCAGGTGCGCAGCGGCGCCGTTCATCTTTATTTCTCCCGAGCCGCGCTCGCCGGGCAGGGTGTAGGTGGTCAGGCGGTTACCGTTGCTGATGTCGAGAACGTCCACCTGCTCGTACACCTTCATGCCGGCGGCCTCGAGCAGGTCGAGGTCTATGGTTATCGAGCCTTCGTAGTCGAGGTCCGCTTCGGTTACGGTGGCCCGGTGGATTTTAGCGTGGAACATCGTCCTTCTCACGTCTTATCAGTCTAACGCCTGTGGCGTGAGCTGGGAAGAGACGGCTACAGAACAGTAAATATACGTCTCAACCCAGGAATACCGAACAATAGTACACCTTGCCGCATATCGCTGCAACTTAATAAAATAAATGTATGGAACGCACGCAGCCTTTCCGTTGGGATCCCGAGAAGCGTACCCTGTGGCTCATTGACCAGCGACAGTTGCCGCAGCAGGAAGAATGGTTGCCGGTCAGGAGCGCCGCCGAGGCGGCCCAGGCCATCAAGGACATGGTGGTGCGCGGCGCCCCGGCAATTGGCGTAACCGCCGCCTTTGGAATGGTGCTGGCGCAGATGGTCGGCGAGGACCTGGACGAAGCGGAGCGGGTGCTGGCCGCCAGCCGCCCGACGGCGGTAAACCTCTTCCATGCGCTGGAGAGGATGCGCCCCCACA
>JALVWZ010000336.1 GCA_027023115.1 Thermaceae bacterium | reverse complement strand
ACCTGATGGAGCCCTGGACGGTGCTCGAAAACGCGGTTCCAGCCCTCAAGACCGGCCGCAAGCTGGTCTGCTACCTGCCCAACATCACCCAGGTGGTGCAACTACTGGAGGAAATACGCGCCCGCCGCTTGCCGCTGCTGAAGAGGCGGGTGCTGGAAGTGGGCCACCGCGAGTGGGACGTACGCCCGCCGATTGCCCACCCCCACTTCCGACAGATTGGCCATACCGCTTTTCTGGCCGAGTTCGTCAAACTAGCGCCGCTCCGGGGGCAAGCGGTAGACGAAGGTCAGGGCCAGGGCCAGCCCGGCGGCGGTCACGGCGAAGACCCAGTCGTAACCGAAACGGGCGGCGACGATCCCGCCAATTAGGGGCCAGAGCGCCCGCGGGGCGTTGGTGATCGACATCAGGGCGGTACTGGTTGCCGCCCTTTCTTTTGGGGCAAAGGAAAGTAGATAGGCGCTATAGGCGTTCTCGATGCCGTTAAGAGTCACCCCCACCAGCACGAAGGTAATTATCGCCCCGGCCAGCCCGGCGCCGAGAAGCGCCGATAGGGGAATTGCCAACGCCAGCCAGCCAACGTAGCGCACGCCGACGTGGCTGCCGTAACGGTCCATGCGACGGCCGATCCAGAGGTTGAGCCCCTCGGCCAGGGCCTGCGCCGCCACCAGGTAGCCAATGTAGGCGTCGGGTAAGCCGTTCTTGCGGGCCGCCACCACGTAAAACGGTAGGGCGAAGTAATAGAAACCTGTTGCCAGGTAGGCGGTCAGGAAGCCACGCATGCGCGGCTCGCGGGCAAGTTGCAGCGCTTCGCGCAAATGGCGGACGGCGGGGGTGCGTCGCCGCGGCGGGTCGACCGCCTCGGGAATCAGCCAGAAACCGACGAAGCCAATGACGAGCGCTACCACCGCCAGCGAAAAACCCCAGATGTAACCCTCGGGAAAGCGGCTCCAAAGGGGGCGACTGAGCACCCCGGCAGTGGCCGCGAATACCGCCGCCAGCAGGCTGCGCCAACCAAAGAACTGACCGCGCAAGCCGGCGGGAATAGCCTTACCGATTACCGGCAGATAGGCCACGCCGCCCAGGCCGCCAGCCAGGGCGAAAAGACCCAGAAAGACGATCAGAGCCGAAAAGACAAGCTCTGGTCGCTGCTGCGCAAAACGAGCCGTCAAAAAAGCCAGCGTCAAAAATGCGCCGGCGCGCACCCAGATGGCGAAATACAAGAAGACCTTCTTGCGGCGGCTGGCTTCGACCCAGCTCGAGGCCGGCAGTCCCGCGAGTGAAGATCCCAGCGCGAGCGCGCTCATCATGCCGCCCACTGCTACCGACGAACCGGTGAGGTGGGAAATGAAGGCCGGCAAAACGGTGCTGGGGCTGGTGAAGGCGTAGGCCACCGCCAGCATCACCCCATGTAGAATGCCGCCCGCGAACGCCCTCTGCACCGTCTTGTTCACGCGCTCCATCATATGCAGGGCGCGCCCTCTTGTACAGTGAACCTTGTGGAGGGCCTGCAGATTGCCGCCGAGCTCGAGCGCCTACCCCGCCTGCCGCTTAATACCGCCGGCTGGCGGTTCCCCGACGAGGGCAGCGCCGTTCTGGTGCTGCCGCAGGGGGAGCTGCTGCTCCGCTACCGCCCGCCCGACCCCTCACTTGGCCTGCTCGGGAAAGCCGGCGGCGCTTAGGGGGAACGGGGCTAGCTTTTCGTAGGGTGGCGGG
>JALVWZ010000335.1 GCA_027023115.1 Thermaceae bacterium | reverse complement strand
TGCGCTGGCTGTTCCCGGGAATGCGGGTCAAGCGCTACCTTCTGGTGGCGGTGCTGGGAATGCTGCTGATGTTCTTGGGCGTGGCCCAGCTGAGCTGGCAGGGGGCCTTCTTGAACTGGATCCTCCACTTCGTGCAGCTGGCCTCCCGCGCTGGTCTGCCGCTGTGGCTTTCGGGCACGCTCTGTTTCTTGCTGGGGATGTTCATCTTCCTGGCTGGTATGCGGGCCATGAACCGTAGCATCCTCTCGGCGATCACCGACCCGGACGAGGTGCCCGAGCAGGTCTGGCGCCGGCGCAAGCTCGAGCACGGCCCGCGTATCGCCGCCCTCGGCGGCGGTACCGGTCTTTCCAACCTGTTGGCCGGCCTCAAGCGCCACACCGCCAACCTGACCGGAGTGGTGGCGGTCACCGACGACGGCGGCTCCACCGGCCGACTCCGGGAGAGCTTCGACGTGCCGGCGGTGGGCGACCTGACCGACTGCCTGGCGGCGCTTAGCCAGGTCGAGCGCATGCCCGACCTGATGCAGTACCGCTTCCGGCGCGGCGGCGAACTTTCGGGGCACACCTTCGGCAACCTCTTTTTGGTCAGCCTCTTCGAGCTCACCGGCGACTTCGCCGAGGCGGTACGAATGGCTGACCGCGTGCTGGCGCTTAGCGGCTCCGCTTTTCCCTCCACCCCCCACCCGGCGCGTCTGGTGGCCGAACTGGCGGACGGCGAGCGCGTCGAGGGGGAGAGCCGCATCCGCGAAACTCCCGGACGGGTGCGTCGCGTCTGGCTGGAGCCGGCCGAGGTGCCGGTGATGCCGGAGGTGGTAAGAGCCGTCAAGCGGGCCCGCCTGATCGTCCTGGGGCCGGGCAGCCTCTTTACCTCGGTGATCACCAGCTTTCTGCCGCCGGCGTTGATGAACGCCATTCGCGAAAGCGAGGCTACGCTGGTCTACATCACCAACATCATGACCGAAGTAGGCGAGACCGACGGCATGAGCGCCTACGATCACTACCGCGCCGTGGCCGAGCACCTGGGCAGGCGGCCCGAGGTGGTCATCATCCACACCGCACCGCTGCCGCCCCGCGCCCTGGCCAAGTACGCGGCCGAGGGGCAGCACCCGGTTTCGTTCGATGAAAAGCCTTTCCGCGCGGACGGCGTGCGGTTGATAACCGGCGACTTTGCCCACGCCGGCGAACCCATCCGCCACGACTCCGCCAAGCTGGCGCGGGCGCTTTTGGAGCTGGCGAAATGAGCTGGAACTGGATCTTATTGCTGTCACTACTACTCTTTACCGACCCGATCGGCGACGATGGCGGCGCCGGCCTCACTTACCCGCGGGCCGCCGTCTATCAGCAGGTTGGCTTTGCCGATCTGACCAACTTCGCGATGAAGAGGCAGGACGGGCGCTGGCTGTTGGGGTTCAAGCTCTATCGCTACCCCAATCCGGCCGGCGCGCCGTTGGGTTTTTCGCTGGCGACGGTGGCCGTCTACTGCGACACCGCCCCCGGCGGCGAGGAGCGCCTGCTGGGCAGCGGCCTGCGTACTCCCAAAGGAGATGGTTGGGAAGAGGCCTACTTGGTGAGCGGCTGGGGCGCGGAGCGGCGCTCGCCCGCCGGCGAGCGCGGCGAGGTGCGCGCCTGGCGCGAGGGCGACTGGGTCTGGCTGCAGACCGACCTCACGCAAAAACCGCGGGTCTACGTGGCCAGCGGCGTCTACGACCCCTTCGAGCCCTG
>JALVWZ010000334.1 GCA_027023115.1 Thermaceae bacterium | reverse complement strand
GCAAGGGAGGGCGGGCAGCTCTAGGCGCGCCAGGACCGTGCTCACGAGGTTAGTATATTTCCGTGAAGGTCATCGGTCTGACAGGCAGCATTGGCAGCGGTAAGAGCAGCGTGGCTCGTTTACTGGCCGCCTGCGGGGCCGAGGTGCTGGACGCTGACGAACTGGCCCGCCAGGCCCGCCGCGAGCTCGCTGCCGAGATCTGCCGCGCCTTCCCACGCGCCTGCCGGGAGGGAAGGCCGGACGACCGCCAGTTGGCGCAGATAGTTTTTTCCAACGAAGAAGCGCTGAAAAAGCTGGAGCACATCATCCACCCCTACGTCCGCCGCCGCATCAGCGAGCGGGTCGAAGAAGCCCGGGCGGGCGGCGAGGGACTGCTGGTGGTGGAAGCACCCCTTTTGTTCGAGACCGGCTGGAACCCCGGCTATGACGGGGTGCTGGTGGTGACCGCCCCCGACGAAGCACGCTACCGGCGCGTCAAGCGCCGCTCGGGGCTTTCGCGGAGCGAGTTCTACCGCCGCGACGCCGCTCAATTGCCACAGTACGATAAGGCCGCCCGCGCCGATTGGGTAATCTATAACGGCGGTTCACTAGCAGAGCTGCGCCGGCGGGTACGGCGCTGGTGCCGGGAGGTTAAAGATGAAGCTGACCCATGAGCTGCTGGGGCCGGTTGAGATTCCGGAAGAGCCACACCGGATAGTCAGCCTGGCGCCCAACGTTACCGCAACGATCTATGCACTGGGGGCCGGCGAGCGCCTCGTAGGCCGCAGTGCGTTTTGCTGGCGGCCTGAAGAAGCGCAACAACTGCCGGTGGCAGCCAGCTATACCAAGGTCCGCTGGGACTTGCTGGAAGAGCTGCGGCCGGAGGTAATCTTCACCACCAGTGGCATCCAGCGGCAAACGACGCTGGCCCTGGGCGAGAGAGGCTGGCCGGTATGGACCTTCCCTCTGCCGGTGAGCCCCTGGGGGATCATCGAGAACGTATCCGCCGTGGCCGCCTTCCTGGGCGTTGACGGGGCGCGCCTGGCCGGCGAACTGGCAGAGCGCTATCAGGCCTTGGCCGGAGCGCTGGCGGGGGTGCGCGTTTACCTCGAGTACCAGCTGGGAGAGCCGATCACCATTGGCCGCGGCGCTTTCATGAACGCGGCGCTGGAACACCTGGGAGCCGTCAACGTTTTCGCCGACCGTGCCCAGGCTTACTTTCCACCGCCGCTAAGCGAGATTCCTGCGCGCCGGCCGGATTTACTGGTTTTCGAGCCCAAGCGCATCAAGAACCGGGCCGCGCAGCTGGAGGGCTTGCGCCAAGCGCTGGCGCAGCGGGGCTGGCCGGAAATACCTTGGCTGGCGACCGGAGGCGACGAGCTTTCGCACTCGGGCCCGGAGTTCTTCGGCTATTTGGAAGAGTTCGTAGCGTCGGCACAACGCTTAATTGGATAGCTGTACAGTCCAACCACGTTGCTCGCGCTGCCCCCGTCGCCACGAGCATCTTCCCGCGTCACCCCAGCGAAAGCCGGGGCTCGGAACCGAGTCGGTGGTCAAGATTAGGACGCCGCTTCGTCATCGTCGTTAACTATTACGTCCATCACCGACGGAGACTGCGCCGGTCTGGACTGGCTCGCGCGAGCCAAAGGCTCGCTTGGCTGGAATGACTAAACAGCGGCAAGTGGCCTGTGGCTCGTGGCTCGTGGTGTGTGTTATCTCTTCGTAGGGGCGGACCCGTGTGTCCGCCTTGTTGGTACGTGGTACGTAGTTCGTGGTGCGTGGTGATGGGATGGCCAGTGGCTCATGGCCTGTGGCCAGTAGAAACAACGTGCTCAGATTTCGGCGCTCTGCCGTAGGAAAAGGGTTGAAACCCACTACGTTCCAGCGTCTACGTGGGGCAGAAACCTAACCCCGGCTTCTCTTCCGGCATGGACCCCGGACCTCGGCCGGCGTGTCCGGCCTCGTCCGGGGAATCGAGAAAAGCGGTACGTGGCTGGTAGCTTGTGGCCTGTGGTTGGTCAATTGACAGTAGCCGTAGCTTCGACGTCACCCGCAGCAAGGGCCTTGGATCTTTGACGACCTCGCGAGCCTCGCCCGTGGAATCGGGAAAAAGGGGCAAGTAGTAAGCGGTTTGTGGCTCGTGGCCCGAAGTTTGTGGCTTGTGGATTGTGGATTGTAACTGACAGAGCGCCTGCGGCTCATGGTTTGCATCAGAAATACTCCATCCTCTTCGGAGAAGGCCTGAGTGGGGGTTTAGAACCTGCAAGTGGCTTGTGGTCAGTGGCCTGTGGGAACACCGCAGTGCGCCATCGTGCATAACGCACTCGATTCAAACTGCCCACCACGTACTACGTACCAAGTACCACGCACCGCTTCGTTTCTCGCCCCCACAACCTGCTCACCTCCTACCACGTACTACTCACCGCCTCCCGGAGGGGCTTGGTGAACGACGTGTCGGAAAAATGCGGTAGCAGCGTGAAAGTATCGGCCGGCGCGGCTGAATGATCCCAAAAGACAAGGCCCGCCGTAGCGGGCCGGTTTTTGGCGGAGAGGGTGGGATTCGAACCCACGGTACGGTGACCCGTACACACGCTCTCCAGGCGTGCCCCTTCAACCACTCGGGCACCTCTCCGAGCCGTCTTCAAGCGTAACAAACGCCGTTTGGAGCGTCAAGCATGCTAGACTTGAGGGCATGGAGTTGGTCTTTGTCGGCCTGGGAAAGATGGGTCGCAGCATCCTCGAGGGCGTACTGGCGGCCGAGTTCCTGCCGCCACAGGAGATCGGCATAGTCGAGCGCGACGCTGCTTACACGAATGAACTGGCGGAGGTATACGGCGTCGAGCCGCTGGCGCACGCCGACATCGCGAGCGCCAAGCGGGCGCTGGTGGCGGTGCAGCCCAAGCAGTTTCCGGCGCTGGCGGAAAACTTGGCTTACCCCGGCGTCGGCTATATCTCGATCATGGCCGGAGTAACCACGCGCCGGCTGGCCGAAAGCCTGGGTACGCGGCGGGTGGTGCGCGCAATGCCCAACCTGGCCGCAACGATCAGGAAGAGCACCACCGCCCTGACCGGACCGCGCGAAGCGCGCGAGGCGGGCGATCTCGAGTTCGCTGCCGGCCTTTTCAAGACGGTTGGCGACGCTTACGAACTACCCGAGCGCCTTTTCGACGCCTTTACCGGCATGGCCGCATCGGCTCCGGCATACGTTGCCCTGGTGGCCGAGGCCCTGGCCGACGGTGGCGTCAAGATGGGCATTTCCCGCAAGGACGCGCTGACTTTCGCCGCCGACGTGCTAATCGCCACCGGTGAACTGATGCGCTTCAAGCATCCGGCGGTGATCAAGGACGAGGTGGCCAGCCCCGGCGGCACCACCATCCACGGCCTGGCGGCGCTGGAAGAAGCCGGCGTGCGCAGCGCCCTTTATCGCGCGGTCGAGGAGGCCACCAAGCGCGGCCGCGAGCTGGGAGAGAAGGAGTGAAGAAAGCCGCAGTATTGCTAATACTGGCCCTGTCGCTGGCCCTGGCCAGCGCGCCTAACTATTACCCGCACAAAATCGGCATGACCTGGGTCTACACCTCCGGCGAAACCCAGACCTTCGAGTCGGTACGCAACGTCAAGGGGCAGGAGGTTTGGGAGCTGTCCCACTCCTACGACGGCAGGGTTCGCTACACCGACTACCTCAGCTACGACGCCAACGGCGTCTGGCTCTTGGGCGTAGATACCGGCGCTGGCATCATGCCCTACGACCCACCAATCAAGGTCTATCCGGCGGCGCCCCTGCGCGTAGGGCAGAGCTGGAGCAGCCGCACTAAGTTCCGTGGCGCCAACTTAGTGGTGGTCAACAAGGTGACCGGCGTAGAGGGCGTGGTGGTGCCCTTCGGCCGCTACAACGCCTTCGTGATCCGTTCCTCGCTAACCGCCCAAGGGGGTGGAGCCAGCGTGGTGGACCTCTACTTCGTCCCCGGTATCGGCGTGGTCCGCTACGCCACCCAGGACGGCGGCCAGATAGACCTGCAAAAGTTCAAACCTTAGAACGGAACATGTAGCGCAGAATCTGCAGGTACATCTTCAGCCGGTGCGCCATCCCGGCGATCAGGCCGCGTTTTTCCTCTTTCAACCGCTGACCCAGGCCTTTCAGGGGCACGTACTTGACGCGCCAGTTTTCTTGCCGCGCCCAGCGGGTCAGCTTGAGTTCGACGTCGTAGCGGGCGCTTTCCAGGCCGGGCAGCGCCCGCAATAGCTCCGTGCGCAGGGCCCGCTGGCCGGAGAGCTGGGGGGTAAGGCGGTTGCCAACGTCGCTCAATAGCCGTCCGCCCTGAAACACGCCGACGGTCATGTCGGCTTCGCCGGCGACTACTGGCTCGAGCAGGGTCTGCAGGTGTTCGGGCTTCAAACCTACCAAGTCGGCGTCCAGCAGTATCAGGTAAGGAGTCGTAACCAGCTTGAGGCCGGCGGCGTAAGCGCCGCCCTTACCCAGGTTGCGCTCGAGACGCACCACGCTGGCCCCCGCCGCCGCAGCTACGGTGGCGGTATCGTCACTGGAGCCGTCGTCCACGACCACCACCGGAAAACCGGCGCGGCGAGCAGCGCTCACCACCTTGCCGATGGTGGATTCTTCGTTGAGGGCCGGGATCAGGACCGTCGCCGTCTGGTCCACCACTCATCCTCCTAGCAGGCGCTGCACGTCCTGAAGCGTTACGAGCAGCATCAGCAGTATCAAGAAGGCAAAGCCGATGAAGTTGACCAAGGCTTCGTGCTCCGGGCGGATGCGGCCGCCACTGAGCACGTTGAGGATGAGCAGCAAAAGGCGGCCGCCGTCCAGGCCGGGTATCGGCAGCAGGTTGAATACGGCCAGCGAGAGGTTGATCAGCGCCGCCAGGCGCAGCACGGCCAAAAACCCCGCCCGCGCCGCCTGACCGGCCAGGTTGACGATTCCTACTGGCCCTACGATGTCGGGGCTGGGTTTACCAATGAGCACCCCGGACAGGCCCTTGACGAAGCTCCGCAACATGTCCGGTAAAAAGTGCACCGAGGTCTTGACGGCAATGATGAACGCCTCGCCGAAACCCGGATAGCGGTAGTGCAGTTCGGGCCCGTAGCGGACGCCCAACTTGTCGCGCTTGCCGCTCCAGTAGAGCTTGACCGTTAGCTTCTTGCCGTTTCTGAGCAGGGTCATGGTGTGTTCGCCGACGGTTTTCTTGATCTGGTTGAGGTCGGTAAACTTCTTAAGCGGACGGCCGTCAATGGCCACGATGACGTCGCCCTTCTCGAGCCCGATCTCGGCGGCCAGACTGCCGGGAATCACCTCGACGATCTCGGCGTGGTTCTCTACCGGCACTGGTAAGCCGCCAGCGGTGTAAGTCCAGGCCATGAGCAGCCAGGCCAATAGCAGGTTCATCAATACCCCGCCCAAGAGCACCAGCGTCTTGCCGAAAAACGAAAGACCGGCGTAACCGCGCCTCGTCTCAGTGTGCTGGGTTCCGGGAGAAAAGTCGGGGGCCATGCCCTCTATCTCGGCGTACCCGCCCAGCGGGATCAGTGAAAGCCGCCACTCGGTGCCCTTCCAGTGAATGCGCAGCAGCGGCGGGCCAAAACCAATGGAAAATGCGGGAACCCGTACGCCCTGCAAGCGCGCGGCCAAGTAGTGACCCAGCTCGTGAATGGAGATGGAGACGCCGAGAATTAACGTTAGAACCAGGGCGGTAATCAAAGTAGCTCCTCCGCACGGCGGCGGGCCCAGGAATCTGCCCGGTAGAGGTTGTCCCAACTGAGGGGTAGCTCGGGCGCCTCAGCCAACGCCGCGGCCACGACGCGGGGAATGTCGGTAAAGCCAATCCGACGGCCCAGGAAGGCGGCAACGGCCACCTCGTTGGCGGCGTTGAGAACTGCCGGCGCCACGCCGCCGCGCCGGCCGGCGGCGTATGCCAGGTCGAGCAGCGGAAAGCGTTCGCGGTCGGGCTCGTAGAAGTTGAGCGCGGCCGGCAGGGGTTGGTTGGCGAGCGGGGTAGGGGGCCTGTCCGGATAGCTGAGCGCGTACTGGATGGCCAGGCGCATGTCTGTCGGCCCGAGCTGGGCCTTCAGCTGGCCGTCTTTGAAACGAACCATTGAGTGCACGTAAGACTGCGGGTGAATGGTAACCGTAATCTGATCCAGGTCTACGCCGAACAGCGCTTTCGCCTCGAGCACCTCAAGCCCCTTGTTCATCAAGGTCGCCGAGTCGATGCTCACTTTGGGCCCCATGTTCCAGCGCGGGTGCGCCAGCGCCTGTTCGGGGGTGACGCCCGAGAGGTCGGCGGGCCCTTCGCGGAAGGGGCCACCCGAAGCGGTCAGGATTATTTCCGCCAACGCCTGGCGCGGCTCGCCCACCAAACACTGGAAGATGGCCGAATGCTCCGAGTCGACCGGGATGAAGTCGGCCCCGTGGGCGCGGGCCTCTTCCCAAAGCAGCTCGCCGGCGGCGACCATGGATTCCTTGTTGGCCAGGGCCACCAGCCGCCCAGCCTGTACGGCGGCGCGCACCGGCTCCAATCCGGCGAGGCCGGGAATGGCGGCTACGACCACGTCGGCGTCCATAGCGGCCACCTCGTTGGCCGAACGGGCGAGGCGAGTTTTGGTGGGCAAGCGCGAAGCGTCAATACCCGAGCTCAGGTAAACGAGCTCGGGCTCGAACTCGCGCGCCTGCTGGAGGAGCAGCTCCGCGTTGGCTCCGGCAACCAGACCAACCACCCGGTAGCCGCGCCAGCGCGCCACGTCTAGGGTCTGGGTGCCGATTGACCCGGTGGATCCGAGAATGACCAGGCGTTTGTTCATGTAAAGATCACCATCAGGTAATAAGTGAGGGGGATGGTAAAGATCAGACTGTCGAGGCGGTCGAGAATCCCGCCGTGGCCCGGGAGGAGGTTGCTCGAGTCCTTGACCCCGCAATAACGCTTGATCATCGATTCGGTCAGATCGCCGAGCTGGGCGGTAATGCTGATCAGCAGGGCAAAAACGAGCATTTGCAGGTGGTCGAAGGGGAAAGCCTCGGCTAGCAGCCAGATGTACGCCAACAGCACCAGGAATGCCGCCGCAATGCCGCCAATGGAGCCCTCGATGGTCTTATTGGGGCTAACCGTGGGGGCCAGTTTATGGCGGCCCAGGCTGCGCCCGACGAAGAAAGCGCCAATGTCGGTGGCGAAGGTGGCGAGAATGGGCAGCGAAAGGGTGATGATGCCCAAGTGCCCGTTGGGGTAGTATCGCAAAATCAGGAAGTAACCCAACATCCAGGGCACGTAGAGGTAGGCCATCAGGTTGTAGGAAAGCTCGGTAATATCGGCGCCACTGAAAAGGGCCTGCCCAAAAGCGTAGAGGACGACCAAACCCAAGGCCACTTCGCGCCAGGGTATTTCGGGCATGAACATGTTGAGACTGAGAACCGAAGCCCCCAACGTTATGAGCCCCGAAACAACCAGGAAGGTACGACTAAGGCGTATGTCGCGCTTGGAGAACATCGTCACGAGCTCGTCCACGCTTACCCACAGGAGGTAGATCAAAGCCGGCACGATTAGCACCAACCCAATCCACATCACCACGAAGATGATGGTCAGGCCGATGGCAGCCCAGACGAACCTATCTTTGAGGGATCCCGCCGAAGCGGCGCTCCCTCGCTTGGTAGACTTCGATTGCTCTTGCAAACTCCTCCTTGGTGAAATCGGGCCAGTAGGTGTCGGTTACCCAGATCTCGCTATAGGCGCTTTGCCATAAGAGAAAGTTGGAAAGGCGCAGCTCGCCGCTGGTGCGAATGATCAGGTCGGGATCGGGCATCTGCGGCAGGTAGAAGCCGCGCCTGATGCTTTCTTCGGTTACCGGCTCTCCGCTCCGTTGCAAGCGTCGGGCTGCGTTGAGTATTTCTTGACGGCCGCCGTAATTGAGGGCGCCGACCAGATTCAGCTTGCTTTGCTTGCGAGATATGTGCTCCGCCTCGGATATAGCCTCTTTTAGGGAAGAAGGCAGACCCTCACGTT
>JALVWZ010000333.1 GCA_027023115.1 Thermaceae bacterium | reverse complement strand
CGCCCAGCTCGCGCAAACCCAGGAAAAAGCGGTAGGCCGCCGCCTCCGCCTCGGCGCTCACCCGCGGGCGGTCGAAGAGGTCACCCGCCACCACCGCCAGATCCACCTTCTCCTCGCGCACGATGCGCAGGTGGTCCTCGAGCGCAGCGGCAATCTCTGGGGTGCGGTCCACCCCTTTGAGCACCTTGCCCAGGTGCCAGTCGGCCGTGTGCAGCAGCCTCACCGCACCACCACCAGCCTTCCCTCCCGCGCCAGCACCTCGAAGTGGCCGTCCAGGGTAAGGACGCGGCCGCCGTTGGCCTCGGCCACCGCCGCCACGCCCGCGTCCACCAGCCCCAGCGGCAGGTCGGCGTAACGGAGCACCAGCTCGCTCAGCCGTTTGAGGTGCTGCGCAACCGGGGTCAGCTTCCAGTACCCGCCGGCCGCGTCCGCCAGAAAAGGCACCATCGCATAGGGGCCAACGCGGGTCTCGACGAGATATGCCAGCTCCGCCAGCACCGGCTCGGGAACCAGGAAGGGCGGCCGTTCTTGTCTGAGCAGGGCCGTGAGTCGCTCGTGGTGGGCGTCGCGCTTCGAGAGCAAAGCCACCAGAGCGGACGTATCGAGGGTGATCATTAGCGCGCCTTCTCGATCTCCGCCGGCCAGTTCTTGCGCAGCCACTCCTTGGCGTCCACGGCGCT
Organism: Thermaceae bacterium; assembly: GCA_027023115.1. Lineage (GTDB taxonomy): Bacteria > Deinococcota > Deinococci > Deinococcales > Marinithermaceae > Oceanithermus. The sequence goes on along the minus strand of JALVWZ010000333.1, from coordinate 1,051 downwards.
CACGCCGAGGTCTTCGATGGAACCGACGCTGCCCGGTAGTCCGCCCGTGCCGGCTTCTTCCAGGTAGCGGCGCAGTGCCGCCCGGATAAGCTCGGCCTTGCTCGCCCTCTCGCGACCGGCCAGCCGCTCGAGCATGGCGTCGAGCTCTTCGGGCAGGTAAATGGTAGTCTTCTTCACGCTTCTATTCTACCATATATGGCGCCATACATCAGAGACCCAGCTGGTCTTTCAAGGTCGCGTCGGAAACGTCTTCTTCAACTTCACTAGCCTTGGTCGCCCAGGCGGGGTAGGGAAAGTCGACCGCCACCGGCACCGGCACCTCTGGCTGGTGCAGTATCATCGTGCCTTGCGGCAAAATCAGCGCCCGGTCGCGGAAGGCGCCCGGCAGGTAGCGGTACTCGGGGCGCTCGGACTCGGCCGCGTCGAGCCGGCCCACCACCCGTACCGCGGCGTTGCCCACCACCCGCCGCTCCACCTCGCTGGCCGTTTGCTGGGCGCCGATGAGGATGACCCCCAGCGAGCGCCCGCGCTCGGCGATGTCGAGGAGGATGTCTTTGATGGGGCTCTCCCCTTCGCGGGGAGCGTACTTGTTGAGCTCGTCGAGAACGACGAACACCTTGCCGCGGTGGCGGCCCGACTCCTTGGCCGCGAACACTCCCCTGAGCAGCGAGCCGACCACGAACATCTGCGCCTGCGAGTTGAGGGCGTGGATGTCCACCACGTTTATTTGTGATGAACTTCCCAGCGGATCAGGGGCGTTGCTGGGCGCATCCCCCCGCACGATCTTTTCCACGCTGCGGGCGGCGGCGCGCAAGCGGCGCACGAACGCCTGCAGGGTGCCGGTGTGCTGGCGCGCGGTCCAGCGAGGGTTGCCGGCGGCCTCTTCGCCTTCGGTCTCGTCGCCGAGCAGCTGCGCTTCGATATAGTCGACCAGCTGGGAAAAGCTGCCGATCCGCGCCCGCCCCAGAGAGTCGAACTCGGGCGCCTGGCCGGACGGCTCCCCGGCCGGCTGCCAGCCTTCCACCAGCAGGTGGGGACCGCTCTGACCGCG
>JALVWZ010000332.1 GCA_027023115.1 Thermaceae bacterium | reverse complement strand
TGCACACCCCGACGGCGTCTACCTGAGCGCCGAGGGCGCGCCGGCGGCGGTCGACGCCTGGATAGGCGCGGTCAGCGAGCGGCTGGCGGGGTACGTTTGGGGCTACGACGGCGACACTTTGCCGGCGTTGCTTCTGGCATGGCTGCGCAAGCGCGAGGCCACGCTGGCCACTATGGAATCTCTTACCGGCGGCCTGCTGGCCGGCCTGATAACCGGCGTGCCGGGTTCCAGCCAGAGTTTTTTGGGGGGCATGGTATCCTACTCTATGGGCGCAAAGGCTCGTTTTGGCGTGCCCGCAGAGACCCTCGCGGCCCACGGAGCCGTTTCCGCCGAGACCGCGGCGGCCATGGCCGAGGCCGCGCGTGCTACTTTGGACGCCACCTACGGCGTCGCCACCACCGGCGTCGCCGGACCGGACGAGCTGGAAGGGCACCCGGTCGGTACCGTCTACGTTGGCGTTGCCGGGCCTGCCGGGGTGCATTCCCGCCTATACCGCTTCCCCCCGCTGGGGCGGGAAGCGCTCAGGCAAAGGAGCGCCTACGCGGCGCTGGCGTATTTTTGGAGCTTGCGGGAATGAGACTTTTCTTTGGCGTATTCCCACCGCGCCAGGTGCAAGAAGCCCTGGCAGCGGCCCAGTCGTCGCTGCGCGGCAACTGGAAACCGGTGCGCCCCGAACAGCTGCACGTTACCCTCGGGTTTTTGGGCGAGGTGCCACGCCAGCGCCTGGACGAGGTGCTGGCGGCGGGCGAGGCGGCGGCGCGGGGGGTGGCCCCCTTTACCGCCCTAGTTCGCGGCACCGGGTTCTTCCCCAACGAGGGGCGGCCGCGGGTCTGGTTCGCCCGCGCCGACGGCGACGGCTTTGCGCCGTTGGCCCTCGGCCTGCGCGCGCAGCTGCCCGACCTGCTGGCGGACGAACGCGCCTTCAAGGCCCACATCACCCTGGCCCGGCGCAAAGGACCGGCACCCCGGCCGGGACCGCTGGTTTTCGATCTCGAGTTTTCCGTAAGTGGGTTCGCCCTCGTGCAAAGTACCCTCACCCCGCGCGGACCCAAGTACCAACCGATACACACTTTTTCCCTAAAGGAGCGTGAACCTGGTGGAGCAAAACGAACGGCAAAAGGCCTTACAAAACACCCTCAAGCAGATTGAGAAGAAGTTTGGTACCGGCGCCATCATGCGCCTGGGCGAGCGGCCGCGCCAGCGGGTGGACGTCATTTCCACCGGCAGCCTGGCCCTCGACCTGGCGCTGGGCATCGGCGGCATTCCCCGCGGCCGGGTGACTGAGGTTTACGGACCCGAGTCGGGCGGCAAGACCACCTTGGCTTTGCACATCGTCGCCCAGGCGCAAAAGACCGGCGGCGTGGCCGCCTTCGTGGACGCCGAACACGCCCTCGACCCGACCTACGCCCGGCAACTGGGCGTGGACGTGGACAACCTGCTCCTCAGCCAGCCCGACACCGGCGAGCAGGCGCTGGAGATAGTGGAGCTGCTGGTGCGCTCGGGGGCGGTGGACGTGATAGTGGTCGACTCGGTGGCGGCGCTGGTGCCGCGCGCCGAGATCGAAGGCGAGATGGGCGACTCGCACGTCGGCCTGCAGGCGCGGCTGATGAGCCAGGCGCTGCGCAAGCTCACCGGCGTGCTTTCGAAAAGCAACACCGCCGCCATCTTCATCAACCAGATCCGCGAGAAGGTGGGGGTGATGTACGGCAACCCGGAGGTGACCACCGGTGGCCGGGCGCTCAAGTTCTACAGCTCGGTGCGCCTCGACGTGCGCCGCCGCGGCCAGCCCATCAAGAAAGGCGACCAACCCATCGCCAACGTGGTGCGGGTCAAGGTGACCAAGAACAAGCTGGCCCCGCCCTTCCGCGAGGCCGAGCTCGAGCTCTACTTTGGCCGCGGCATCGACCCGGTGGCCGACCTGGTGACGGTGGCGGTGGACCGGGGCGTAGTCAAGAAGGCCGGCTCCTGGTTCTCCTATAAGGACGACCGTCTCGGCCAGGGCAAGGAGAAGGCCGCCGAGTACCTGCGCGCCAACCCGGAACTGATCGAGGAGATACGCGCCAAGGTTCTCGCCGACGTGCTCGGTGAGGACGAAGCGCCCGCCAACAGCGAAGAAGCCTGAGAGGGGTAGCCATGGAAACCACCATCATCGCCGTCTTAGCCGCCCTTCTGGCCGGAGGAGCAGCGCTGCTGCTGGGCCGCCGCGGCGGCGGAGGCGGCGGCGACAACACCGCGATTCTCGAAGAGATAGAGCGTCTGCGCCAAACCGCCGAGGAAGAACGCAAGCGTCTGGAGGAGGAGCGCCGCCGCCTGATCGCCGAAACCCAGCGCGAAGTAGAACAGATGCGCGCGGCCGCCCGCGAAGAGACGACCCGCGCCAGCGAGCAGGCCCGTCGCGAGCTGGAAGAAGCGCGCGCCGAGGCCCGCCAGCTGCGCGAGCGCGCCGAGGCCGAGGCCGAGCGGCTGCGGGCCAAGCTGGAAAGCGAGATGAAGAGCCGGCTGGCCGAGGAGCGGCAGCGCCTCGAGGCCGACCTGGCCCGCGAGCGCGAACGCATCGAGCGCGACCTGGAAGCCATCCGCCGCGAGCGCGAGGAGCTCAAGCGGCAGGACGAGCGCCTGGCCCGCCGCGGCGAACAGCTGGACGCCCGCGCCGCCCGTCTCGACGAGCAGGAGAAAAAACTGGTGGCCGAGGAGCGCCGCCTGGCGCAGCTCGGCGAGGAACTGGAAAAACGCGCCCGCGAGATAGACCTCAAGCTGGAGGAGATTGCCGGTCTGACCCGCGACGAAGCCCGCCAGCTGCTACTCTCCCGCCTTGACGAGGAACTGGAGGAAGAAAAGGCGATCCACGTCAAGGCGGCGCTGGAGCGCGCCCGCCTGGAGGCCAAGAAGCAGGCCTCGCACCTGATCGCCCAGGCGGTGCAGCGACAGGCCTCGGAGACCGCCGCCCAGCTGGCGGTGAGCGTCGTACCCATTCCTTCCGACGCCATGAAGGGCCGCATAATCGGCCGCGAGGGCCGCAACATCCGCACCTTCGAGTCGCTCACCGGCGTGGACCTGATAATCGACGACACCCCCGAGGCGGTGATCCTAAGCTCCTTCAACCCGGTGCGTCGCGAGATCGCCAAGATGGCCCTCGAGCAGCTGGTCACCGACGGCCGCATCCACCCCAGCCGTATCGAAGAGGTGGTGGAGAAGGCCAAGGAGGAGATGAAGCACTACCTCTACGAGCGCGGCGAGGAAGCAGCGCTCGAGGCCGGCGTCGTGGGGCTCAAGCCCGGTCTGGTCCAGCTCCTCGGCCGTCTGCACTTCCGCAGCAGCTACGGCCAGAATGTGCTCAAGCACTCCATCCAGGTGGCTCACTTGGCCGGCATTCTGGCCGCCGAGCTGGGGCTCGACGTCAACCTGGCCCGCCGCGCCGGGCTGATGCACGACATCGGCAAGAGCGTTGACCGCGAGATCGAAGGAACCCACGTAGACATCGGCATCGCCTTGGCCAAGCGCTTTGGCGAGCCGCCGGCGGTGCTCGACGCCATCGCCCACCACCACGACCCCGAGAACGCCGAGACCACCTACGCCGTGCTGGTGGCCGCCGCCGACGCCATCAGCGCCGCCCGCCCCGGCGCCCGCCGCGAGAGCATGGAAGACTACATCAAGCGGCTGGAGCAGCTGGAGCAGATCGCCACCAGCTTTCCCGGCGTGGAGCAGGCCTTTGCCGTCCAAGCCGGCCGCGAGGTGCGGGTGCTGGTCAAGCCGGGCAAGATCAACGACGCCAAGGCCACCCTGCTGGCCCGCGAGATCGCCCAGCGCATCGAGCGCGACATGGACTACCCGGGCCAGGTGCAGGTGACCGTGGTGCGCGAAACGCGGGCGGTGGATTACGCGAAGTAGACGGGTTTGATTGATTTGATTGAAAGCACCGGCGCCGCGGTGCCGGTGCTTTTGGTGATGCTTTCTGATGGCGGGCGAAACCGGGCGCTGCGCGACATACAGGTTCATACGGGTGGCGCCTAAAAGCGACGTCAACTCGTACGCTCGCTCCCTGCCCAGACCAGCCAGTCCAGGCACACGCATTCCTAACAGGGCTTTTTTCCGCCCTTTCTCTGCTGACAGGCGTGTACAATGCGTTTGGAGCAATACCGATATGCCCGATGCGGCAGCGCAGCTGCACAGTACCATTCCTCCTGAGCTCAAAGCCATCCTAGTTCAACAACTAGTGGACTGGGGTGTAGCTGCCGTACGGTCAGGATGGAGGCGGTGGTGGTACACATTTAGCAGGATTGACAAGCAGGAAGCTCTGTATAAATGGTATCTGAAAGAATTCGTTGGGCATTTTTCCACTATCGAAACACTCGATCAGCTCGTGCCCTTTACCGGCTCGCTGGGCGTGGACCGATTCTTACTCTGGCCCGAGCTGGACGAAGAAACCCGCAGAAGCGCCGATAAACCGAACGATGCCGAACGAGACCGGAAGCCCCCTCTCCTACGAAAACTCAAAGCAACCGAGCTGCTCACCCACCCTCTAAGCAATAAGCGCTTGTTTGCGGTGGAAGGAGCGGCGGGCGTGGGTAAAACCACCATGGCCCGGGCGTTGGCGCGCTTTGCCGCCACTCAGACTCTTGAGCTCATGGAGCGCGAGAACGAAGACGGGTCTCAGGTGCAGTACCTGCCGCTCTACTTCAACGCGGAAGACCTCATCAAGCTAGCAAAGAGTGGCCAGGAGGATCAGGACGGCCCTAACGGGGAGGGCGCACTCAAGAATTTACTGGGCGGCGTGTTGCAAAAGCCGAACCGGGCGCTGCTGGTAATCGTGGACGGCCTGGACGAAGTGGAAGGGCCCATTAGAACCAAGGCTCTGATCGCACTACGCGGCTTGTGGCTCCCCGGGGGTAGCCACCGCTACTTGCTGCTCGGCAGGCCGGGCAGTATCCGCAACGTGACCTGGGTGAGAGAAGAAGAGGCGGCACTCAAACTTAGCCTCAAGCCGTGGGGAAAGGAAGCGGTGCGGGAGTACCTGGGCCGCTGGACCGAAGAGGGCGGCCGCCCCCACTTGGAGGCAGCTGAGCTCGACCAACTCGTGGAATACATACGCAGCCGCGTGGGCCTGCCTTCTCCTGCGCTGCTGGTGCAGATGGTGGTAGCAAGTTACGTTGAGCTCAAGCGCGACGGTCTGGAAAACCCCCTGGAACGGATGCCCGCAACACGCACCGAGCTGTACCGGCACTATTTGCGGCTGCTGCTGGAGCGCAGCGAGGACGACAAGGCGCTGCAAGGCGCGGGCAGTACCGCCCACCCCGCCGACCCGGAGCGACGAAAATGGTTAGGTTGCCTGGAGCTCTTACTAAGGCTCTCTCCTAAACAGCGCGAAAGGGCGCGGGCACAAAAGTGTTCCGCCAATCATCTACCCGACGCGGCCAGCGCCCGAGTGCGCGGACGGTCATGCGGCAAGCTCCTGCGCGAAGAGGCCGACTTTACGAAGTGGTGGGAAGACCGCAAGCTGTGCCGGCTGGGCCACGAGTCGCTCCACGAGTTTCTGGCCGCCGAAGCGCTAGCCCGGCTTTACCAAGGCGACCCGCAGAGATTTTGGAAAGACTGGCTGCACCCGAGCATCTTCGACCCCTACTGGCAGCAAACGCTCATCTTCGCCATGGCGCTCATGGACGAAGACGATCAAAACGCGCTTATGCATGCCCTGCTGGCCCTTGGCTCTTGCGACCCCATCAGCAAACAAACAAAGCGCCATTTGGAGGTCATGGCTAAAGCCTGGAGCGTCGGTGTTCGGTACTTACCGGCAGCCTGGCAAAAGTGGCTAGATAGTGATCCCGGACCCGGATTACTAGGCATTACAATGGCCAACTGCGGCCTACGAATCCTCGCACTGAAAGTTCTCGATCGGCTAGCACGAGAAAGGGCTAGTGGAGTGTTGCAATTAGATGCCGCAAAGGCACTCGGGAAGTTTAAGCCCGAGTTGGCCATGTCCGTCCTCAAGCAACTGGTGCAAAGCGGGGAAGACGAGTGGGTGTGGTACGAAGCCTTAGCGCTGCTCGTGAAACTGGAGCCCGAGTTGGCAGCGGTTGCCCTCGAACAGCTAGTGTGGGAAGGGAAAAATGAACGTATGCGGCGTGAAGCACTGGAAGCATTTGGACGGCTAGGGCGAGTGGCAATACCTGCCCTCAAAAGACTAGTACGAGACTGTGAAGATGAATGGGTACAGCTTGAGGCTGCCAAGGTTCTTGTTGGGATTAGCCCCAGGTGCGCCTCATCCGCCCTTAAGGGCCTGGCGCAGGAAACTGGAGACAAGTGGATACGTCTCAATACCGCTAAGGCACTTGTAGAGTTAGATCATAAGTATGCCTTGCATATCTTGAAACAACTAGCACTAAATATAGAAGATGATTGGATACGTCTCAATACCGCTAAGGCACTTGTAGAGTTGGATCATAAGTATGCCTTGCATATCTTCGAACAGCTAGCTCGAGAAAGCAAATACGAGCGCGTACGGCTAGAGGCCGCAGATGAAATTACAGGGATGAATCCTCCGTTGGCTACATATACCTTTGAGCAGCTGGCGAGGGATGGGAGATTCGTGTGGGTGAGAACCGAGGCCGCAAAGGCGCTAGGGCGATTGAAACCTGTTATGGCCATACCTATCCTTGAGCAACTAGCAAGGGATGCGTTGTATGAGGAAGCGCGAAAAGAGGCAGTAGAAGCTCTTGGACGGCTGGGGTCTATGGCCGTATTCACCGTAAACCAATTGACGCGAGATGTAGAAAATATCTATATTCAGCACGAGACTATAAAAACGCCTTATGGATACGGGCCGCTGGTCATGCCTTCGCTCGAGCGGCTGGCGCGGGAGGGGAAAGACGAGCGCGTTCGGTTTGAGGCCGCAGAGGCGCTCGGAAAGCTGGATCCCGAGCTGGCTATGTCTATCCTCGAGCGGCTGGCATTGGGTGCAAAAGAAGAGCGGGTGCAGCGGCGAGCTGTAATGGAAATAGGGGCGCTCGGGCCCGAGGCCGTACCAGCCCTCGAGCGGCTGGCGCGGGAGGGGAAAGACGAGCGCGTTCGGTTTGAGGCCGCAGAGGCGCTCGGAAAGCTGGATCCCGAGCTGGCTATGCCTATCCTCGAGCGGCTGGCGCGGGAGGGGAAAGACGAGCGCGTTCGGTTTGAGGCCGCAGAGGCGCTCGGAAAGCTGGATCCCGAGCTGGCTATGCCTATCCTCGAGCGGCTGGCGCGGGAGGGGAAAGACGAACGCGTTAGATACCGGGCTGCGTGGATATTAAAGAAGCTCGGCGTTCCGCCCATGGGCTGTGTGGAGCTAACACAAGAACTCAACTAGCGCGCCTACCTCGGCTCTTTTCCCCGCTCCACCCGCTTCCGCTGGCCCGGGTCGAGCACGGCCTTGCGCAGGCGCAGGCTCTTGGGCGTCACTTCGAGCAACTCGTCGGGCGCCAGGAACTCTAATGACTCTTCGAGCGTCATCCGCCGCGGCGGGATTAGCCTGATGTTCTCGTCGGAGCCGGCGGCGCGGACGTTGGTCAGCTTCTTGTTCTTGGTCACGTTGACGTTCATGTCTCCCTCGCGGGCGTTCTCGCCCACGATCATCCCCACGTACACCTCGGTGCCGGGCTCGATGAAGAAGGTCACTCGCTCCTGCAACTTGAAAAGCGAGTAGGCGAAGGCCACGCCGTTTTCCATGGAGACGGCGCTGCCGCTGGTGCGGGTCTTCAGCTCGCCGGCGTAAGGGCCGTAGCCGTGGAAGGTGTGGCTCAAGAGCCCCTCGCCGCCGGTTAGGCTGAGGAGCTGGCTGCGAAAGCCGAACAGCGCCCGCGCCGGCACCACGTACTCGGCGCGGATGCGGCCGCCCGTAGGCTCCATCTGCTGCATCTCGGCCTTGCGCTGGCCCAGGTTCTCCATCACCCCGCCAAACTTGGCCTCGGGCACGTCCACCACCAGGTACTCGTAGGGCTCGAGCTTCTGGCCGTTTTCGTACTT
>JALVWZ010000331.1 GCA_027023115.1 Thermaceae bacterium | reverse complement strand
GGTTACGTCTTCCCGCGGGCGGCGCTGCTGGCCAAGGGGATCAACCCCGACACCTTCTTTGGCAAGCAGGTCTTCGCCGGCAAGCACGACGCCGCGGTGCTGGCGGTTCTCAACGGCTCGGTGGACGCCGCCGCCGTCTTCGCCAACGACGACCAGAACAAATCGGGCGCCTGGACCCAGTTCCTCTCGCCCGACAAGGCCAAGGAAATCCACGCCATCTTCTACACCAAGCCAATCCCCGGCGACACCTTTACCGTATCCAAGCAGTTCGCCGAAAAGTACCCCCAGCTCACCGAGAAGATCAAGGCCGCCATCATGACCTGTAAGGTCCAGGAGGGTTGCGACCTGCTCAAGAACCTTTACCGCATCGACTACATGGTGCCCGCCACCGACGCCGACTACGACGTGGTGCGCGAAGCGCGCAAGCTCCTCGGCCTCGACAAGTAGGGGGCGGAAAGTAAAGACAGATGATCGAAGCGCATAACCTCGGCGTCACCTTTCCCGGCGGCACCGAAGCGCTGAAAGGCATCAACGTGACCATAGATGACGGCGAGTTCATCGCCGTCATCGGCCTTTCCGGCGCCGGTAAGTCGACCTTCCTTCGCACCCTCAACGGCCTGGTCAAGCCAACCACGGGCAGCGTCCGCGTAGGCGGGGTGGACGTGGGCAGCCTCTCCGGGAAAGCCTTGCAACGCTTTCGCCGCACCGTTGGTTTTATCTTCCAGCAGTTCAACCTGGTCACCCGCCTGAGCGCCATAGACAACGTTTTGCACGGCCGCATCGGCTACCTGCCGACCTGGCGCGGCCTGATGGGCCTCTACGGCGAGCGCGACTACGAGCTGGCCGCCGCCTACCTCGACGAGGTGGGCCTGGCCGAGAAGAAGGACGTGCGCGTAGACTCGCTTTCCGGCGGCCAGCAGCAGCGGGTGGCCATAGCCCGGGCGATGGCCCAGGAACCGCAGCTGGTGCTGGCCGACGAGCCAATGGCCAGCCTCGACCCGCGCCTCTCCGACGTGATTTTGGGGCTGCTCAAAGACTACAACGAAGCCCGCGGGGTAACGGTGCTGGTCAACATCCACGTGCTCGAGCTGGCCCGCCGCTACGCCCAAAGGGTGCTGGCCTTCAACCAGGGCCGGCTCGTCTTCGACGGACCGGTCGCGGACCTGACCGAAGACCTGGCCGAGCAGATCTACGCCGGCAGTCTGGAGGCGCTGTGACCACCGTCATCTATCCCCTACTCGGCGTACTGGTGGCCGTCCTGGCCTCGGTTTCGCGCAGCTCGGCGCGGCGTTACCTTTACGCCAGCGGCGCCGCGCTCTTGGTGGCCTTCTTCGCCTTTCCCTTCTCCAGCGCCATCGGCTACCTTTCGCGCCAAGCGGTCTACCCCACCCCCGCCGGCCTGCTGCCCAGTTGGTCTCCGCTGGTAATCCTGGCGCTGGTGGGCCTCTTCGCGGTCATCCCCTGGTCGCCGCGCCTGCTGGGCCTCTTCGGCGCCGTCGGCGGGGCGCTGGCTTTGCTAGTCAGCTACGCCTGGCTGGCCCGGCCGGTCTTCCTGGCCGAGGCGGTTCCCCTCTACGGCGTTACCGAAGCGGTAATAGCACTGCTTACAGGCGGCCTCACCTACCTGGCGCTGGCCGGTAAGAACCGCGTGCTGGCGCTGCTCTTGGGTTTGGGTCTGGCGGCCGGTACGTTCGCGCTTTTGAACGGCCCTCCCGGAAAGACCTACTTTCCGCGT
>JALVWZ010000330.1 GCA_027023115.1 Thermaceae bacterium | reverse complement strand
CCTGCTTGAGGTGCGGCTCCACCGACTCCCGGTATACCGCCGCTTGTACTTCGTCGGGGAGCAGGATCATTACCACGTCGGCGTCCGCTACCGCCTCCGCCACCGGCTTTACCTCCAGCCCGGCGGCGCGCGCCTGCTGCCAGCGGCGCGAACCCTCGCGCAGGCCGACCACTACGGGAACCCCCGATTCGTGCAGGTTGAGCGCGTGGGCGTGGCCCTGCGAGCCGTAGCCCAAGATGGCTACCTTCTTGTCTTTGATGAACCCTAGGTCTGCGTCGTGATCGTAGTAAACTTTCATACCGCCTCCTTTTTCATCCTGGGCCTCAGTATATGCTCGCCCCGGCTCATGGCTACCGCGCCGGTGCGCATTACCTCGAGCACGCCGTAAGGCTCGAGCCCTTCGATAAAGCCTTCTATCTTGTTCGGCGCGCCGGTGACCTCGTAGATTGCCGTCCGCCGCCCCACGTCCACCGCACGGGCGCGAAAGGCCTCGACTATCTCCTTGATTTGCAAACGCTCCTCCACGCCTTCGGTGCGCACCTTGACCAGGGCCATTTCCCGCTCCACGTGCGGCTCGCGGTGGTCAACCACCTTGATGACCTCGATCAGCTTGTTGAGCTGTTTTTCCACCTGCTCGATGGTGCGGTCATCGCCAAGAACGACGATCGAGATGCGGGAAAGGCCGGGAACGTGGGTCTTACCCACCGCCAGCGACTCGATATTGAAGCCACGGCGGGCGAAGAGCGAGGTTATGCGGGTCAGCACCCGCGGGTGGTCTTCTACGAGAACGCTAACCAGATGCCTCATGAGCTCGCCTCCTCGGGGTGTTGGGTGATGATGTCTTCGGCGCTGCCGCCGGCGGGGATCATCGGGAACACGCCCTCCTCGTTGTGAACGTGGAAGTCGGCCAGGACCGGGCCCGGGTGGTTGAGGATCTCCTCCACCGCTCCGGCCAGCTCGTCTTTGCTTTCGACGGTAACTCCCCTCATACCGTAAGCCTCGGCCACAGCCGCAAAGTTGGGGTTGGACTCCTCCAGGTGCACCTCGGCGTAGCGCTTGTCGTTGAAGAGGTCCTGCCACTGGCGCACCATCCCCAGATAGCCGTTGTTGAGGAGCGCCACCTTGACGGGCAGGTTGTAGCGGACCAGCGTAGCCAGCTCCTGGATGGTCATCTGCAACGAACCGTCGCCGTCAAAGTTGATGACCAGGTCGTTGGGATGGGCCACCTGCACCCCCAGCGAGGCGGGCAGGCCGTATCCCATCGTGCCCAACCCCCCGGAGGTGGCGAAGTGGCGCGGATGCTTGAAGTTCCAGTAGAGGGCGGCAAACATCTGGTGCTGGCCTACGCCGGTAGTTACGTAGGCCTCGCCGCCGGTGGCTTCGGAAAAGGCCTTTATCACGTCTATCGAGGAAAGGAGCTCTCCTTTTGGCTCTGGCAGCGGGTTGGCCTCCTGCCAGGCGCGAATCTGCCGCCACCAGTCTTCGATTTCTAGCGGCTCCGCTCCCTGAGCCAGCTTTTCCGCCACCCAGGCGGCGTCGCCAACTATGGGAACGCTGGCCGCCACCACCTTGCCAATCTCGGCCGGGTCGATGTCAACGTGGATCACGGTCTGAACGTTGGGAGCAAACTTGGAAAGGTTGCCGGTAATGCGGTCGTCGAAACGCAGACCGATGGCCATTATCAAGTCGGCCTGCTGGATGGTCAGGTTGGCGGCGACGGTGCCGTGCATGCCTGGC
>JALVWZ010000329.1 GCA_027023115.1 Thermaceae bacterium | reverse complement strand
AAACCGAACGCCTGATCGCCGAGCTGGGCGTCAGCCGCGGCGACCTCGACGAGGTGGCCTACCAGTCGCACAAACGGGCCACCGAGGCTACCGAGGCGGGCATCTTCAAGCGCGAGATCGCCCCGTACGAGATCAAGACCCGCAAGGGCACCCTGATGCTCGATACCGACGAGGGTATTCGTCCCGACACGACCATCGACTCGCTGGCGGCGTTGCGCCCGGCCTTCGTCAAGGACGGCGTGCTGACCGCCGGCAACTCCAGCCAGATCTCCGACGGCGCGGCGGCGCTGCTCATCGCCGACGCCGCGGCGGTAGAAAAGTACGGCTTCAAGCCCATTGCCCGCATTCTCGGCGGCACCTGGGCGGCCGGCCCCAGCTGGCGTTTCCCGGAGGCTCCGGTTCCGGCCATCAAGAAGTTGCTCGCCAAGCTGGGCATGGGCCTGGACGACTGCGACCTTTTCGAGAACAACGAGGCCTTTGCACTCAACAGCGTGCTCCTCAACCGCATGTTGGGCGTTCCCTACGAGAAGATGAACGTTCTCGGCGGGGCGATTGCTCTCGGCCATCCCATCGGCGCCAGCGGCGCGCGCATCATCGGTACGCTGCTGACGGCCCTCCAGGCCAAGGGCGGCCAGCGCGGCATCGCCGCCCTCTGCCACGGCACCGGCGGCGCCACTGCGGTGGCGCTGGAACTCGTGTAAGTCTTGCCCTAAGACGAGCGGCGGCCGGTGGCCGCCGCTTTTGTCTGCCTGCTCGCAGACGGCTTGCTGCGCTGCCGCATATTCGGCTACCCGTCCAAATCCGCAAGCGGATGCTGGTTCGGGGCAGTCGCACGGGCAAGTCGCCGATTGGCGAAGTCGTTCAACCTAGTAGCTACCGCCCCTGTCGCTGCAAGTATCTGCTCGACACCCCAACGAAAGCTGGGGTGCCAGGACCGAGAAGAAAAAGAAAGCCCGTGGCCTGTAGCTCGTGGCCTGTAGTTGTGACTCGTGGTGTGTTATCTCTTCGTAGGGGCGGACCCATGTATCCGCCATGCGGGTACGTGGTACGTAGTTCGTGGTGCGTGGTGATGGGATGGCCAGTGGCTCGTGGCCTGTAGCCAGTAGAAACACCATGCTCAGTTTTCGGCCCTCTGTCGTAGGGGAAGGATTGAAACTCCCCTACGTTCCAGCGTCGACATGGAGCAGAAACATAACCCCGGCTTCTCTTCCGGCATGGACCCCGGATCTCGGCCGGCGTGTCCGGCCTCGTCCGGGGAATCGCTATTAAGCCAGTGAAAAGGTGAAGACGAGTCCCCGGGCCAAGGGCGCTTGGCACCCGCGAGCCTAGGCATGTCCCGGACTTGATCCGGGGCCCATGCCGCGCCATTAATCCACGGCTTGGTTGCTGCAAAACAACGCTCCCTCCCCGATGGGGAGGGTGATTTGTTTTGGAACAAGCTATGGGCCGCCATGCCGCCATCACCGCGTATCAATTGCCATGCGCCATCAAGCGCGTACCGCTCACCACAGGGCGGACACGTGGGTCCGCCCCTACAACAAGATAAAAAGCTCCACGAGCCACAGGCCACCCCTCCACAACCTCACGTATCAAACGCCGCGTGTCTAGAATCGACAAACGGCTATTGCGAACCGCCTGCGTTAGCGCCGTCAGAGTGGCGCATCGGCACATTGCTGTTCGTTTGGACGCTAAGAACAAAATTGCCTTAATAGTGAGTACCGTGGCTCTATTTATAGGGATT
>JALVWZ010000328.1 GCA_027023115.1 Thermaceae bacterium | reverse complement strand
TCCACGGGCAAGGAGGCATCGTGCTGAAAGGCAATCTTTCTGAGTTCCCTCTGGGCACGCTAATCCAAACCCTGGCTGCCGCTGGCAGGAGCGGTTCCTTGCTCATTAGTCCGCCCTGGCTGTCAGGGCGGGTGGTGCTGCTCGAGGGCTCCTTGTACGCCGCCTTCGCTGGCGAAAAGAGCGGCTGGCAGGCCATGGAGCTACTAGCCGGCTTGCGGGAGGCACCCTTTGCCTTCGACGCAGACCGCCCACCTCCAGCGGAGGGCAACGTCAACCTGCCCCTGGAAACTGCCCTGGCCCGGTTGCTAGCGGTAATGGAGCGTTGGGACCGTTTCCGACAAATCCCCAGCGACTGGTCTTTGGGGGTACACCTGGCCCGCAAGAGCGGTGAGCTCAAGCTGACCCCGGCAATGCTACAGGTGCTGGGTTTGGCCGAGGGGAACTCGATAGCCGAGGTGCTTGCCCAGGCCAGCACCGCACCGGTAGACACCGCGGCCGCCTTAGACGAGCTGTTGGCGGGCGGTATCTTGCAGCTCAGCACGCCGGCGGGGATGGAGGAGGCGGAGCTGGTGGCGCTTAGCTTGTACGGCAAGCAGACGGGCGTGGCGTTTATCGACGAGGCCCTGTTCGAAGAGTGGCGCCGCCTGTTGGCGCGACCCTTCCAGTTGAAGGTTCGCTCGCCGCGCGGTATCGAAGCTCAGTTCGAAGCCCAGCCACGTTCCGAAATAGCCGGACGTATCATGCTCAACGACCGTGATCTGCGCCGGCTGCGGGCTGGTCGCGGTATTAAGCTGCTGGTAAAGCCCGAGCTAAAGGGCGCAGACGAATAAGGGAGTGAGACATGGGTTGGATGGACGTGTTCAGTCTAATCAGTTCCTGGGTGTGGGGTTTTTGGATGATGCTCATTTTCCTCGCCGTAGGTCTCTATCTGTCGGCGCGAACTGGCTTCATCCAGTTCACCCGCATCGGCGTCATCTTTCGCGAGACGGTTGGCGCGATCCGCGAGCGAACGCTGGGCTCGGGCGGCGACGTTTCGCCCTTCCAGGCGACTATGGTGGCTCTGGGCGCCACCCTTGGCTCGGGTAACATCGTCGGCGTGACCTCGGCCATCCTCGTTGGCGGCCCCGGGGCCATTTTTTGGATGTGGCTGGCGGGCCTGGTGGGCATGGCCACCAAGTTTGGCGAGGCGGTGCTGGCGGTTCACTACCGCATGCGTTATGCCGACGGCAGCGTTTCCGGCGGCCCGATGTACTACATCTCCCGCGGTCTGGGCATGCCCTGGCTGGGCGCCCTCTTCGCGATCTTCGCCGCCATTGCCGCTTTCGGCATCGGCAACGTGGTCCAGGTTAGCGCCATGGCCGGGGCCTTTCAGAACAACCTCAACGTCCCGCCGGCATGGACCGGTCTTCTGGCTGCCATCCTGGTGGCCTACGCCCTGGCCGGTGGCATCAAGCGGATCGCCGCCTTTGCTCAGGTGCTGGTGCCCCTAATGGTCATCCTCTATCTGGGTATTGCCCTGGTGGTTCTGGTGCTGCACGCCGGCAACGTCATCCCCGCTATTGCCGCCATCTTCCAAAGCGCGTTCAGCCCGCAGGCGGGTGTTGGCGGTGCGGTGGGCGTGGCCACCAAAGAGATGATCAAAGCCGGCGTGGGGCGCGGCATCTTCTCCAACGAGGCCGGACTCGGCTCGGCCCCAATCGCCCACGCCCAGGCCCAGGTAGACCACCCGGTGCGGCAGGGCTTTTGGGGCGTGATGGAGGTCTTCATTGACACCATCGTCATCAACACCTTCACTGCGCTGGTGCTTTTATCCAGTAGCGCCTGGTTGCGGGGCGGCAAGCCCTTCGACGTTTTGCTTGGCAGCTTTGGCGACCTGGGAGCGTTGAAGATGCTAATGCCACTCGTTTTGGTCCTCTTCGTCTTCACCACGCTGGTTTCCTGGGCCTTTTACGGCGAGGAGTCGGCGGTCTATCTACTTGGCGAAGGGATTCGCTGGCCCTACCGGCTGGCTTACGTAACCATGGCGTTCGTGGGCGGTCTGGGTACGTTCTCCGGTCTGGTCATCGTTTCCGATGCCATGAACGGCCTGATGGCGATCCCCAACCTGATCGCCCTGGTCCTCCTCGGCGGCGTGATTGCGGCGCTGACGCGGGGATTTTTCAACGGTGAGCCCTGGAACCCGCCGAAGTAGTCGTCTGAATCAGAGCCGCGGCCTTTGGGCCGCGGTTTTTGTATGCTGAGCCCGTGAAGCGGATCGTCGTTGGCGTTAGCGGGGCCTCGGGGATGCCCTACGCCGAACACCTGCTGGTCGAGCTGAGCTCGCGGCCGGGAGTTGAGGTGCACCTGGTGCTTAGTCGCGGGGCTCGGCTGCTGCTGCGGCGTGAGGGCGGCGTGCCCGAGGCGCTGGAGCAGTTGGCCGATGCGGTCTACGACCCGGACGACCTGGGGGCTGGTATCGCTTCGGGCAGCTTCGCCACCGCCGGCATGGTGGTGGTGCCCGCCAGCGCCAATACGGTAGGCAAGCTGGCCGCCGGGATAGCCGACAACCTGCTCCTCAGGGCCGCCTTCGTACACCTCAAGGAGCGGCGGCCCTTGCTGCTGGTACTGCGCGAAACGCCGCTGCCGCTGCCGACCCTCAGAGCCATGGCGGAGCTGGCGGAAGCGGGGGCGGTGATCATGCCGGCCAGCCCTGGGTTCTATCACGTTCCCGAACGGGTGGAAGACCTGCTGGCGTTCATGACGCAGCGGATGCTCGATCACTTGGGCCTCGAGGCCGCGGGGCCGCGCTGGGAGGGTTGAATGAAGCCCACGGTTTCGGTACTGGTTCCCGCCGCAGGTAGCGGTCGGCGGCTGGGGCGCGGTCCCAAGGCGCTGGTGAAGGTTGGCGGCCGCACCCTACTGGAGTGGGTGCTGGCGGCGTTTTCGTGGGCCGACGAGGTGCTGGTGGCCCTTCCCGCCGGCGTAACTCCGCCAGGCGGCGGAGCCCGCTATTTGGAAGGCGGTGCCGAACGGCAGGAGAGCGTGGCCCGCTTGCTGGAACGTGCCGGTGGCGACGTGGTGCTGGTTCACGACGCCGCCCGCCCCTTCGTGGTGCCGGAGGTGGTGGAGCGGCTGCTCGCGGCGGTTGGGCGTGGCGGCGCGGCGGTGCCGGTGGCCGAGGTTCCCGACACCCTCATCGAGCCAGCCGAAGGCCGCTACGGCCGCGCTCACGACCGGCACCGCTACGCGCTGGTGCAGACGCCGCAGGCGTTCTTCCGAGAGGTGCTGGCCGAGGCGCACCAGCTGGCGCGGGCGCGGGGAACGCTGGCCACCGACGAGGCGCAGCTGGTGCAGGCGCTCGGTTACCCGGTGGAGTTGGTGGCCGGTGACAGGCGCATGTTCAAGGTCACCTACCCCGAAGACTTGGTGCTGGCCGAGGCGCTGGCGCGCACCTGGCGGCCGGGCGCGGCGGGTTAGTCTAAGGGCGTGAAGGTCGCCAAGCTCAATCCGGTTACCGGCGAGTGGGAGATGGTGCCCGAGGATTGGGTGCTCACCTACGTTCCCCAGGAAGGCGTTTACCGTTACGCGCCGCCCGGTGGCAAGGTGGCCTATAACCCCGCCGGTGGCGGGTTCGACGTTCGCGAGGAGGGCGCCAAGCCGGTCTACAACGCTCCCGAGGGGCGCTTCGAGCTGGGTGGCGACGATTACGAACCCACCTACGACCCCGTCAGCGGCGAGTTCGAGATGAAGCCGCGTGACGAGGAGGACGAGTTTTGAAAACCCCTTTTGAAAGTCCGCTGCGGGTGCGACTGGTCTTGCTGGCGCTGCTGGCGTTGCTTCTTGGCGGTTGCCTCGAGACCAAGGCCAAGCTGACCTGGCACGAAGACGGCTCCATAGACCTTTCCCTCAGCCTCGAGGGCGACGCTTTGAAAAGCGACGGCGAGCTGATAGTCGAAAGGCTGGCCGCCGGTGGTTTTAGCAAGATTCGCCTCAAAGGCGGCGAGTTGACCGCCGAAGAGAAGTTTAAGGAGGCCGGTTGGGACCGGCTCAGTGGCTGGCTGCCCGGCCGTTTGGCTTACCATGACCCCAGCGGCCTCACCTTTTCCCGCACGAGCTGGGTGGTTTTCGAAGACTACGCCCTCAGCGGCCGTCTGGACGTGGGGCGGGTGGCGCAACTGCCGCCGTTCACGGCGGCGCTGGGGTTACCTTTTACCTTCGAGGTCGAAGCTCCCTGGCCGGCGCTGGCCAGTAACGCCGACGAGGTGCGGGGGCGGGTCTACGTCTGGAAGCGTACCCTGGGCCAGCCCTTCCAAGTGCGGCTGGTCTACCGCCGCTGGTTCCCCGAGCGCGTGCTGGCGGTGTTGCTCGTGCTGATTTTGCTCAGCTTAGTTCTTTGGCGTAGGTTACGACCGCGTCCTCGAGGTTGAAGCCCAACCGCCGGTAGAGGGCGATGGCCTCCTTCTCGTGGTCGTGGGCCCGCACCCGGAGGCGCGGCGCTCCCTGGTCGAACGCGAACTCCGCCGCCCGGGCCAGCAGGGCGCGGCCGATGCCGCGGCCGCGGGCCGGGGGCGCCACTCCCAGGTAGGCCACCTCGGCGGCCTCGGGGCTGGTCTCCAGCTCCACGAGGCCCACCGGCTCACCATCCGAGTAAGCGTAGAACAGGTGGACGTCGGGACGGCTGAAGTGTTCTATCAGCTCCAGCGGCGTCCAGGCCAGGCGCATGCTCCAGGCGTCCTCGCTGGCGCGGTAGAGCTCGCAGTAGACGTCGGGGTCCAGGTTTTCCACCGACCGGATCTCCACCCCCGCCGGCGGCGGGTAAGAAAGGTCGCGCGGCGGCGTGACGAAAAAGTAGGAGGTGTGCAGCGGCGCGTAGCCGGCGGCCGCGAGTTCCTCACGCAGACGTTGGTTCGACTCGTGGGGGAAGGCGTAGAGGGTGTGCCAGCCGTGTTTGTCGGCTTCGCGGTCGGCGTATTCCAGCAGCGGCGCCGCGCTACCGCCGCGCCAGAGCGGCCCTTCCAGGGCTCCGCCTTGACGGAAGGGGTAGGCGGCCACGTAGCCGACTATCTCGCCATCCTGCTCGAGCACCCGCCCGCCGTCAACGGTCCAGCGCAGGTCGGCTTCGTCGCGGGCCTCGGGGGCCAGCACCCTTCGGGACGGGTCCGCGTCCATCCAGTTCAGCAGACGCAGCAGACCGCCAATGTCTTCGGGGCGCAGCGGGCGTACCATGGTTACCCCGATTCTAGCACCGCCGCGCCGTTGAGCCGAACCAGCACGCCCTGGTCGCCGTAAAAGCGCAGCTCGCTCAGCTCGGCGTAGTTGAACTCGAGGCGCAGCCCCTCCGCCAGCGGAAAGAACGGCCAGGCCAGCCGCAGCGCCACCCGATTGACGGCGCAGTTCCCCACCACCAGCGCCGCCTTGCCGGCGTGGTGGTCGCGGATCTGGCGCAAGAGCGGCAGGCTACGCTCCTCTACCGCTCGCAGGCTCTCGCCGTCGGGCGGGGCGAACCCGGCCTCGTCGCGCTGCCAGGCGGCCAGCTCCCGTGGCCAGCGCCGCCGCACCTCGGCGAAGGTCAGCCCCTCCCACGCGCCCCAGAAGCGCTCCCGCAGGGCGGGTTCCAAGCGGTAGTCGACTTGCAGCAGGTTCGCGATCAGTTTTGCCGCCTCCGCTTCGGCGCGGCTGTCGGCGGCGTAGACGCGCTCGATGCCGGCGCCGCGCAGCCCCGCGGCCAGCCGGGCCAGTTTTTCCCGGCCGGCGGCCGCCAGCGGCAGCCCCGGGTGGCTGTAGAGAACGCCGCCGGCATTTTCCGCCGGCCCGGCACGGGTCAAAAGCAGGCGCGCCGGCGCCGGCGCGCCCGCCAGAAAGGTAGCCAGGAGCCCCACGGCGGTCATTATCGCATGCGTTTTAGAATGGGCGGGTGGAGCCCGTCGTCATCATCCTCAACCCCGCCGCCGGCAGAGGCAAGGCCGGCGCCGCGCTGGGGCGCGTGCAGGCCTGGGTGCGGCGCTGGGCGCCGGAGGTCGCCATCAGGGTTACCGAAGCGCCCGGTCACGCCGCCGAGATTACCCGCCAGGCGCCAAGCGAGGCGCGGGTGGTGGCGCTCGGCGGCGACGGCACCGTTCACGAAGTGCTGGGGGCGCTGGGGCCGCGGCAAAAGCTGGGGATCGTGCCCATCGGGTCCGGCAACGACATTGCCCGCATGGCCGGCCTGCTGCGGCTCGGTCTGGAAAAATCGCTGGCGACTGCGGTTTGGGGTGAGCTGCGCCGCTTCGACTACGGCGTTATAAACGGCGAACCCTTCGCCTCCAGCGCCACCGCCGGGCTCGACGCCGCCGTGGCGCGGCGAGCCTTTGCCGCGCCCCATTACCTGCGCGGCCTGCCCCGCTACCTCTGGGCGCTGGTCGGCGAGCTGCGCTACCTCGACCTGCCGCAGGCGCGCATCACAGTGGACGGCCGCGAGGTCTACCAGGGGCCAATGCTGATCGCGGCGGTAATGAACAGCAGGACCTACGGCGGCGGCTTCTTGATTGCCCCGATGGCACAGGCGCACGACGCCCGCCTCGACCTGATATGGGCCGGCTCCTTCAACCGTTTGGGGGTAATGGGTATTTTGCCGCGCCTGGTCGTGGGCAAACACCTTTCCCACCCGCGGGTGGGCCACGCTCCGGGGCGACGCTTCCTGGCCGAGTTCGACCGCGAGGTGCCCCTGCAGGCCGATGGCGAGTTGCTAAAGCAGAGCCGGCAAATGGAGGTCTTGGTGCGTCCGGGCGAGCTGCTCATCGCCAGCGACCCGCGGGCTAGCATTACCAACCCGCTGTTGGCGGCCGAAAAGGAATTGCAGATTAAGGGAGCCAAGACGCCAGCGGTCGGTTACGTTCCCGGCGACGGAGCCTAGAGCCATTCGATCAGACAAAGACGGGACCAAAGGGAGACCGCTAAAGGCGTGGGTCGAAGACGGCCTTGATGACCTCGCGGCGGCGCACCGCTGCCAGGGCGCCCTGCCAGGCGGCCAGCGGGTAAGGCGGCCCTACCAGCCCCTCCAAGCCTTCGAGTTCGGCGAGCAGGGCAACCGCGTCGGCAAAGTCGCGGTTTCCGTAGGTGTAGCTGCCCACCCAGGTGAGTTCGGCGAACCAGTGGGGCGAGAAGTCGTGCTTCACTTCGCCGGCGGCCCCCAGGAGCAAGACGGTGCCGCCCTCGAGCGCCGCCCAGGCGGCGGCCCGCAGGCTGCTGGCGCTCCCCGCCGCCTCCACCACCGCCTCGTAGCCGCCGCGGTAGACCGGCGGCCCCAGCAGGGGCTGGTAGGAGCGGGCGCCAAGGTCTTGTAAGGCCGCGTCGCTGCTGGCGAAGACGTGGCTGGCTCCCAGGGCGCGGGCCAGTTCGGCCTGGCGTGGGTGGCGGGCCACCACGTCGAGGCGGCCGTCGAAACCGAGCCGGCGCAGCAGCGCCAGGCTGAGCAGGCCGATGCTGCCGGAACCGATGATCAGGGCGGACTTGGGGAAGCGGTAGCCGCCCCCGGCAGCAAAAGCCCGGCGCAGGCCGCGCAGCGCCACCGCCAGCGGCTCGGCCAGCACCGCCCGTTCGTCCGGCACGCCCGCTGGCACCTCGATCAGCCTCTCTGGCCGCGCCACCAGGTACTCGCCCCAGCCGCCGGGAAGGTCCTTGTGGTAGCCGAGCATACCCGGCGCCAGCGCGCCCTCGGCGACGTTCCGGCAAAGGCCGTCCTCGCCGCGGGCGCAGGCGGGGCAGGGGTCCAGCCCCCGTTCGGCGCAGGCCAAGAGCGGGTTGACCGCCACCCGCGTTCCCTCGTACTCGGCCAGGACTTCGTGCCCCAGCACCGCCGGAAAGGAGAAGAAAGGCGAGAGCTGGGGCGAGTTCTTGCCTAATAGGAGCGCCAGGTCGGAGCCGCAAATACCCGCCAGGCGCACCCGCGCCCGCACCCAGCCGGGCGGCGGTTCGGGCTCGGGCAGGTCTACCAACCGCAGCGGCAGCGCCCCCACCGGGTAGCGCTTGCCCAGCACCCGCGCCGCCAGGTAGCGGGGGATGGAGGGGAAG
>JALVWZ010000327.1 GCA_027023115.1 Thermaceae bacterium | reverse complement strand
GCCGCTGCCACTTCGGCGCCTTCGACCCTCTCGAGGCGGGTAAAGCGGTCTTCGGGCCGCCGCGTTTTCCATTGCCACGGCTCTTACTCGAAGAAGAAAACGGTGAACTTTACATAGCCGGTTACGAAACCCCCCTACGCCCCATCGAAAGCTACCGTCCCCTCAAGACAGTCGGCGGCAAACGCGCCTAGCTTTCGAAGGGCCTACTCTTCACCCCGCCACTCGGCCAGGAAGCGGCGGACGAACTCTTCCATGAAGGCATGCCGCTCAGCGGCCAGGGCACGGGCGCTTTTCGTGTGCAGGCGGTCTTTGAGCAAGAAGAGCTTTTCGTAAAAGTGCATTAGCGAGCTGGAACGGGAGCCCTTATATTCGGCAAAGTCGGCGTGCGATACGGGAGTTTCGGTCGGGTCGAAAAGCAGCCGCCCGTGAGCGCCGCCGTAGGCGAAGGTGCGGGCGATTCCCACTGCCCCAATAGCGTCGAGACGGTCGGCGTCCTGGACCACTTGCCCTTCCAGGGTGGGCATTTCGTCGGCTACGCCCGCGCCCTTGAAGCTGACCCGTTCGGCTATGGCGACGACGCGGGCAATGGTTTTTGGTTCCACTCCCGCTTCATGCAGCCAAGCGGCCAAGGTGCCCGGCGGCCGGCCCAGCTTGTGATCCTCCACGTCGTGCCCCAGTGCGGCCAGCTCGCAGACGCGCACGTCGGCGCCCTCGGCCGCTGCCAGGCGGCGTGCCAGCTGCCAGACGCGCCAAACGTGCCACCAGTCGTGCCCGCTGGCTTCGCCGGCGAACTCACCCGCTACCTTCGCGGCGAAGGCTCTGATACTTGGATCGGGGTGCGTGGGGGTCATGCCCGGTACACTCCTAGTCGTCGAACTCGAAAACCGCCGGCTCCGGCGGCTTGGTTGACTTATCGGTGTACATGTTTTGGTCGGCCTTCTTGTATGCCTCTTCGAAGCTGAGGTTGGTGGCGTCGGCCCAACCGGCGGATATCCAGGGCGACTTTTCACGAATGCGGCGGATTAGGTCGTTTGGATTGTCAATGCCTATGTGCAGGCCGGCGAACTCGTCGCCGCCAATGCGGTAAAAGGGGTCGCTACGGCGGGCGGAGTTGGCGACGGCGCTGGCGAACTTCTTGATGACCCTGTCACCGAAGGCGTGGCCGTGAATGTCGTTGATTTTCTTGAGGTCGTTGATGTCCCATAGCGTCAAGACCAGCCGCTTTCCTTCGCGCTGGGCCAGGTCGCGATAGCGGTTGAAGTCGCGCTCCAACGCCCGGCGGTTGCCCAGGCCGGTGAGGGGGTCGCTGAGCGCCTGGGTGGTCAACCGTTGGTATTGTTTTTGTAAGGCCTCTGTCAAATGGTGGTGGCCGTACCCAATCATTGCCGCCAGCCCCCAATAAATGGGAGCTATAGCGGCGGAAAGCTGTGAGGAAAGCAGCAGCGAAGTTCCTGAGAGCATGGCCAGCGCCAGCGAAAGAGCAACGCCAATGGCCCCGGCCATGGCCGAAGCCGTATATATGGGAAAAAAGGAAAAAAGAATGTAGACCATGGGTCTTTCTTTGTCATCCACTAAGATTCCTGGGGCGTTGCAGTAGTAACCCAGAAACGGGAGGACGCTGAGGGCGTGCAGCATCCTGGCATGCGCGGGCCAGCGTAGCGCCAATAGCTGCGCGACTGCCGTCCAGCCTGCAAAGAGGAGGTCGTAAAGAAGGTCTACCGGGTGATGGCCCGCCACGTGGAC
>JALVWZ010000326.1 GCA_027023115.1 Thermaceae bacterium | reverse complement strand
GATCACCACCAAGAAGCCGTTCCCGCTCTTCCTGACGCGGCTGACCTACCTCTGGGTGGTGCCCAAGAAGTACATCGAAGAAAAGGGCAGTGCCTACTTCGCCAACCACCCCGTAGGAACCGGGCCCTACAAGTTCGTCCGCTGGGTCAAGGACCAGGAGATCGACCTGGTGGCCAACGAGGATTACTGGGCCGGTAAGCCAAAGGTCAAGAAGGTGGTCTTCCGCCCGATTCCCGAGGCCTCGAGCCGCGTCGCCGAGCTGGTGACCGGCGGGGTGGACATCATCACCAACCTAGCGCCCGAGGCGATGGACGCGGTCAACGCCTCCGGCGTGGCCGAGGTGCGGACCGTACCCAGCATCCGCAACATCTTCGTAGAGCTCGACGTCAAGGGAACCGGCCCGTTGCACGACCCCAAGGTGCGGCTGGCGCTCAACTACGCGGTAGACAAAGAGGCTATCGTCAAGCACGTTCTTGGTGGCAACGGCGTGCCGGTGGGTTGCCCGCTCAATCCCTACATGTTTGGTTACGACGCTGAGCTGTGCAAGCCCTTCCCCTACGACCCCGCCAAGGCCAAGAAGCTGCTGGCCGAGGCCGGCTACCCCAACGGCTTTAGCTTTAGCATGGGCAGCCCCTCGGGCCGCTACCTCAACGACCGCCAGATAGCCGAGGCGATAGTCGGTCAGCTGGCCAAGGTGGGCGTCAAGGTAGACCTCAAGGTGCAAGAGTGGAGCACCTACGTAGGGCAGATCCTGCACCGCAAGATTCCCACCGACGCCTGGCTGATTGGCTGGGGCAACGCCCAGTTCGACGCCGACAACACCCTCTTTACCCTCCTTTACGGCGGCTCGGTGCCCGGCGTCAAGGCTACGCTCTTCGACTACTGGCACGACCCCGAGTTCGACAAGTACGTGGTCGAGGCGCAGACCGTGGTGGACCAGGCCAAGCGTAAGGAGCTCTACAGGAAGGCGCTCGAGCGCGTTCGCGCCGGGGCTCCCTGGATTTTCCTCCACCAGCAGAAGGACATTTACGGCGTCAACAAGCGCGTCAAGTGGCAGCCTCGTCCCGATGAGCTGATCTGGGCCTTCGATGCTGAAATAGTGAAGTAGCTGCGGTGAAGAACGCTCGAGTCGCTAACCCCTCCCCGGCCTTCGGGGAGGGGTCTATCTTGCCATGCTGAGTTACATCGTCCGTCGTTTGTTATTGGTGATCGTCGTCGTTTGGGGAGCGGCCACGCTGGCGTTCGGCCTGCTCTACCTCTCCGGCGACCCGGTAAACCTACTCTTGCCCCTTGACGCCAGCGAAGAGGCGCGCCAGGAAATGCGCCACGCTTACGGTTTCGACCAGCCGATTTACGTCCAGTACGCCCGCTATCTGTACAAGTTGTCGCATGGCGACTTTGGCACCAGCCTGCGCTCCGAGGAACCGGCGCTGGGGCTGGTGCTGCAACGCATGGGACCGACGCTTTTGCTGGCCGGCTGGGGGCTGCTTTTCGCGGTGGCGTTCGGCGTGCCGGCGGGGGTGCTGGCGGCGGTGCGCAAGGGCAGCTTCGTTGAGCTGATCACGATGACCTTTGCCCTTTTGGGGCAGTCGGTGCCGGTCTTCTGGCTGGGTCTGATGCTGATTTTGGTCTTCGGCCTAAAATTGCACTGGCTGCCAATCTCCGGTGCCGGTAGCTGGAAGCACCTAGTGCTACCGGTGATCACCGTGGGCACTTTCGTGACCGCCTCCATCGCCCGCCTGACCCGCAG
>JALVWZ010000325.1 GCA_027023115.1 Thermaceae bacterium | reverse complement strand
CGGCAAAAAGTAAGGCGTTACACTTAGTGCAGCAAAAAGGAGGACACCCATGAACATTCCCGAGGACCGCAGGTACACCAAGACGCACGAATGGGCCAAGCTAGACGGTGGGCTGATAGTTGTCGGCATCAGCGATTTTGCGCAGGAGTCATTGGGCGACGTGGTCTACGTAGAAACGCCGGAGGTCGGTCGCGAGGTTGCCGCCGGCGAAGCGGTGGCGGTGATCGAGTCGGTCAAGACCGCCTCCGACGTTTACGCGCCGGTGGCGGGGAAGATCGCCGAGGTCAACGAAGCGCTGGCCGACGCACCCGAAACGGTCAACGAAGATCCGTACGAGGGCGGTTGGCTATTCAAGATCGAGCCAGCGGACGCTGCTGCCCTCGAGGGCCTCTTGAGCCCCGAAGACTACGCCAAGTTGGTAGAAGAAGAGTCCTAAGGGGAGGCGGGTATGGACTTCACCCCGCACACCGCGGACGACGTCCGCACGATGCTCGCCGAGCTCGGCATGCAGGATCTACGCGAACTCTACGCTGACCTGCCGCCCGAGCTCTTGGAACCGCAGCTAAACTTACCCGAGCCACTAAGTGAGCAGGAAGTCCTGGTCCACCTGCGGGAGCTGGCGGCCAGGAACCAGACCGCCGCCAAGTCCTTTTTGGGCGGCGGCGTCCGCCCCCACTTCGTTCCCAGCCTCGTACCGGCGCTGGCGCAGCGCGGCGAGTTTCTGACCGCCTACACCCCCTACCAGCCGGAGGTGAGCCAGGGGGTCTTGCAGGCGATCTTCGAGTACCAGACGATGATCGCCGAGCTCACCGGCCTCGACGTTTCCAACGCCTCGCTCTACGACGGAGCCGAAGCGTTGGCCGAAGGGGTGCTGCTGGCGCTCCGGCAGACGCGCCGGATGGGCGTCGTGGTCAGCCAGGGTGTTCATCCGGAGTACCGCCAGGTGCTGGCCACCTACCTGCACGCCGTGGGCGCCGAAATGCGCATGGTCGCTCTCGAGGGCGGCCTTACCCCGGCGGCGCAGTTCGACGACTCGGTGGGGGCGGTCGTCTTGCAAAGCCCCAACTTTATCGGTGCCATCGAGAACCCGGAGCCCTGGATAGCCGCCGCGCACCAGGCCGGGGCGCTGGTCGTCTACGTAGCCGACCCGCTCAGCCTGGCGCTCCTCAAGACCCCCGGCGAGTGGGGCGCCGACGTGGCGGTGGGCGACGGTCAACCCCTCGGCAACGCCATGAACTTTGGCGGTCCCCACTTTGGCTATATCGCCGTTCGCGAAAAGTTGTTGCGCCAGCTGCCCGGCCGGCTGGTCAGCGAGACGCGCGACGTCGACGGCCGCCGCGGCTACGTGCTGGCGCTGGCGGCCCGCGAACAGCACATTCGCCGCGCCAAGGCCAAGAGCAACATCACCACCAACGCCCAGCTGACCGCCCTGATGGGCGCGATGTACATGGCCAGTTTGGGGCCCGCCGGTCTGGCCGAGGTGGCCACCACGGCGGTCGTGCGCGCCCACGAGCTGGCTGCGGCCCTCGCTGAGATAGACGGCGTCGAACTGGCCACGCCGCAGCCGTTCTTCAACGAGTTCGCGCTGCGCCTGCCGCGGCCGGCCGATGAGGTGCGCGCCGCGCTGGCGGCCCGCGGCTGGCACGCCGCCGCGCCGGTTCCCGCCGAGTACGGCGAGAACCTGGCCCTCTTCGCCGCGACCGAGCGCCATGGCGGGGCGGATATAGACGGCCTCAGGCAGGCTCTTGCGGAGGTGCTCT
>JALVWZ010000324.1 GCA_027023115.1 Thermaceae bacterium | reverse complement strand
GGCAGGGTGATGGTGAAGGTGCTACCGCGCCCGGGGTAGCTGTCGACGCTCACCTCGCCACCGTGGGCCTCGACCACCCGCTTGACGATGGTCAGGCCCAGGCCGCTGCCTTCCTTTTTGGTGTCGCCGCGCTGGAAAGGCTCGAAGATGCGCTCGATCTGCTCTTTGGGGATACCGGGGCCGGTGTCGCTCACTATGAAGCTGACCGAGTCGGGCTTGCGCTGGGCCCTGAGCAACACCCGCCCACCGGCGGGGGTGAACTTGATGGCGTTGAGGACCACGTTGAGCACCGCTTGCTGCAACCAGCCCTTGTCGGCCAGCAGCTCGGCGTCGCCGGGAATCGGCAGCACCCGCAGGTGCACCTGCGAGGCGGCGGCCACCGGCTCGGCTTCGCGGGCGATCTCGCGCAACAGCTCGTTGGCGGAGTAGCGCTCCGCCTTGAGCCGCACGCCCTCTTGCTCGACGGAGATGAGCTTGAGCGAGTCGTTGACCAGGGTGTGCATGCGCTGGGCGCTGCTGTAGGCAGTTTCGATGAGCTTGCGGACGTTCTCGTCCAGCTCTTCGGAGCGGACCAGCTCGAGGCTGCCGAGGATGGCGAAGAGCGGGTTCTTGATCTCGTGAGCCAGGATACCGATCATGCGGGCGCTGCGGGTCGACTGATCCTCCATGGCCAGCATCTCGGTGCGCAGCTCGGTGATCGTCTGGTGGGCGCGCACCAGGGTGCGCACCAGGTCGGTCAGCGCCTCGGGATAGCCGGCAGCCCACCAGACGCGCACGTCGTCTTCTACCAGCACTGGCTCGGTTTCTGGCAATTGATCGGGAAAGTGCAGGTCTCCGAACGCCACGGCGGCGCGGCGGTCAACGTGCCTGCGCAGCGATTGGTAGAAAGCGTGTGGGAACTGGGTCTGCCCCAGATGGGGTTGCAGTTCCCGCAACAGGTCGGCTAGGGTCTGGACGGTTACCCGCGGCATCAAACTCCATGATACCAGCCGGTTGCGATGAAAGCACGCGCCCGTCGTCGTCAACATGCGCCATGTACTACGTACCAGCAGGGCGGACAAGGGACCCCCTACGACGAGTTGGCGCGCACATCACGAGCCTCGGCAGCGATCTGCAAGCCACCAGCTTCTTTTTTGCCTCCCCCACCAGGGGAGGCGGCCGCAGGCCGGAGGGGTTGTCGTACAGGAGTTGGACGCGGGGCGTGAGCAGAAAAAGACGGTACGTAGTACGCGCAGAGTAGTACTTGGTAGTCGGTTTGAATCGAGCGCGCTATGCGCGCTGGCGCATTACGAACCTTCCAAGAGCTACGGGCCACGAGCCGCTTTTCAATACCCCACCCCGGCCCGCTCCCAAGGGGAGGAAGGATTAGCTATCCGCAAGCCCGTGCAACGCGTCCATCCCGACCATTGACCTGGCCCTGGACCGTGGCTCTCGCTGGGGTGGTAGGTGAAGGTTTGAAGACTGGCCAAAGCGCGGGGCGGCGCTAAAGGCGCCGCCCCGTTACGGATGTATCGCGGGCTAGTTGTGGTTGGCGTGGTCCGAATCGCCGTCGCTGTCGTGGTCGCTATCGTGGTCGGTGTCATTGTTGGCGCTGTTGTTATCGCCGTCGTGGTCGGTGTCGTAGCTGCCGCCGTTATCGCTGTCGTGGTCGGTGTCGTGGTTGTAATCGCCGCTATCGTGGTCGGTGTCGTGATCAGTATCGTGGTCGTAGTCGCCGCCGGCGCCGCCGGAGCCGTTATCGCTGTCGTAGTCGGCGTCGTGGTCGGT
>JALVWZ010000323.1 GCA_027023115.1 Thermaceae bacterium | reverse complement strand
CGGCGGCGGAAGGCGGCCCGGGAAGACTCGATGAACTCCAGGCTCTCGGGGCTTTCCAGGGCGGTAATGGTGGCCCACTGAGCGAAGGTGGTGGGATGGGTCACCGACTGGCCCTGAATCTTGGTCATGGCGGTGATGATCTCCTTGGGACCGGCGGCGTAGCCAATGCGCCAGCCGGTCATGGCGTAGGTCTTGGCCACCCCGTTGACGGTGATCGTCCACTCTGGGGCCACCCGGGCCGGCGAAAAGTGTTCGCCCTCGTAGATCAGGTGTTCGTATATCTCGTCGGAAACCAGGAAGAACTCGTGCTTGGCGGCAAGCTCGGCCAGGCCGCTGAGCAGCTCGGGCGGGTAGACCGCGCCGGTGGGGTTGGAGGGTGAGTTGACGATCATCGCCTTGGTGCGCGGGCCTACCGCGGCGGCCACGTCGGCCAGGTCGGGGATGAAGCCCGACTCGGCGCTGCTCCGGACGATTACCGGCACGCCTTCGGCCAACTCCACCTGGGCCGAGTAGCTGACCCAGAAGGGGGCCAGGATAATCACCTCGTCGCCGGGGTCGAGAATGGCCTGGAAGAGGTTGTAGAGCACGCCCTTGCCGCCGGCGCCGACGGTTATCTGGTCGGGCTGATAGCTAAGGCCGTTCTCGCGCTCGAACTTGCGGGCCAGCGCCTCGCGCAGCTCGGGGATGCCGGCGGGCGGGGTGTACTTGGTCTTGCCTTCGGCGAGAGCCTTGCAGGCGGCGTCTTTGATGTGCTGGGGGGTGTCGAAGTCGGGCTCTCCGGCGGTCAGGGCGATTACGTCTATTCCCTGGCGGCGCAGCTCGAGGGCGCGGGCGTTCATGGCGACGGTGGAGCTGGGCTTGAGGCCTTGTGCGCGTTTGGACAAGCGGCTCATGCTGCAAGTATATACGAGCGCGATTATAACCGCGTGTACGCGGTCCAAACGTCAACGCTTGCCTGCTAACGGGCCGAATTGCAAACGCTGTTATACTTGAGGCATGTTCCTGCGTAAATTACCAATGCGCGCCCTGCCAGCGCTCATAGCGGCGCTCCTGCTGGCCTCCTGCTCACCCGCCAAAAAAGCGAGCCTTAGCGTCGTCAGCGGCCCGTCCGCCGCCAGCGCGCTCACCAGCTCGCCCGCCGTCTTCGAAGTAGTTGCGACTGGGGCCTCGAGTTGCCAGTGGCGGGCCGAGGCGGCCGGCGCCAGCAGCAGCGGCGAGTGCCGGCCCGCCGGCGACGGCCGCTTCAGCTGCGCCGTAGACCTCGGCGCCCCCGGCCTCTACGCGGTCACCTTCAGCGCCGCAGGCGCCTCCCTGACGGTGGCCGACCTAGACTACCGCCCCCGCTACGGCGGTTCTTACCCGGCGATGGACGACGAGTCGGGCGGCATCACCACCGGCTGGGGAGCCTGGGGCGGCAATGCCGTGGCCGAGCCGCTCGCGCATGATTATCCTGACCGCGGTGTGGTCACCGTCTATCGCCCCGAGGTGTTGCCGGCGCCGCGGCCGGTTGTCTTTTTCATCTCCGGCTGGGGCCGCGACGCCGCCACCTACGACAAACTCTTCCGCTACGTCGCCAGCAAGGGGTTCGTGCTGATCAACGTCTCCTACGAAAACCCCGGCGACGTCCGCCGCAGCTACCCCAACGCCCTCTACATGATCGACGACACCATCAACCGCCACCCCGGCTGGTTCGACACCAGCCGCGTAGGGCTGATGGGACACTCGATGGGCGGGGGAATGGCCTTTTGGCTGGCGGTGCGCCTCTTTGC
>JALVWZ010000322.1 GCA_027023115.1 Thermaceae bacterium | reverse complement strand
TACCGCTTCGGCTTCAGTCAGCCGAAAACAGCCAAACAGTACACCAACACCGTTGGTTTTCAGGTCTTCCTCGATCCGGTCAAGGTAAACGTCGTTGACGAGCAGGGCAATCCGGTTAAGGGTGCGGAATACAAGGTAACCGGCTACTACGACCGCACCGTGTTCTTGAGCCGCATCCCCGAGGGCTGGGAGCTGGTCAAGACCGAGTCGCAGGCGGGCATGCCCCTTTCCCAGAAGAGGGTTCTCTTTGGTCCGGGCGGCGGCGTGGCTACTTTCGTGCTGCGCCCCCGCGGCGGCTACGTATTGGTGAACGCCACTGCCGGTTGCGGGGGCCGGATCTGGCCGGTGCCGCTCGAGGTGCAAATCGGCAGCAAGAAGGTAGCTCTATCCGCGGCCGGCACCGCACTGGTGGACCTGCCGGCGGGTGAGCATCCGGTCAAGGTAGACGTTGCTGGCGCTACCGTTGAGGCTCCGGCAATGGTTCGCGTCGTTCCCGGCAAGACCAGCCGCTTGAGTATCAGCCTGCAGCCTCGGCTCGAGGTGGGGCTCCAGTTGCAGCCCGATGCCGTCGCTGCCGGCGCCAGCGCCGTAGCGCGGGCTCGCCTCAGCACCAAGTTCCCGTACGAGCTGCCGGCCAAACTAAGGTTGGAGCTGCCCGCCGGCGTCAGCGCCGCTGGCAACCCGGCCGTAAGCGGTCCGCTCAGCGCTGCTCACCCGCTTACGCTGAGCGCGCGCCTGAGCCCCGATAAGGTTGGGGAATACCAGATCAAGGCCGTGGCGGCACCCTGCGCTGCTGCTGCAGTGGCTACGCTGAAGGCGCTGCGGCCGGCGCAGATAACCGTGACCAAGCGGGCCGTGGACCCCAAGGTCAAATTGGGTGACACGGCGCGATTCGTGATTACTCTCGAGAACCACGGCCAGCAGCCGGGGCGGGTGCGCGTGCGAGACCAGCTTCCCGCTGGTATGAAAGGCAAGGGCCTGGACGAGTACGTGGTGCTCAAACCCGGCGACAGGCGCCAGTTCGCAATCGGCGGCCAGACTACCCAGGCCGGCGAGTTGGTCAATACCGTGCGCGTGTTCGACGGGGCGGGGCTTCTCGTTGGGCAGGCCAGCGCCAGCGTCGTGGTGGAGCGGGCGCGGGTGGCGCTCACGCGCCGCCTCGACAAGCGCGTGGTCGTTCCCGGCGAGAAGATCGAGATTTGTTTGCGAGTCTCCAACACTGGCTCTTTGCCGGTGAGCTACCGTCTGAGTGATAGCTACCCCGACTGGCTGGAGCCAAAAGCCGCCCCCGCCTTTGATGGCGAGCTGGAACCGGGCCAGCAGCGCGAGCACTGCTACAGGGCCAAGGTGCGCTTTGGCCCCGAGGCCGCCGGCAAATTCAACGCCACCCTGACCTCCAACGCCGGCAACCTGGAGGCCGCCGACCAGATCCGGCGCGTGCCCCTGGGTCTGAGCAAGTCGGTGGCGCCGCAGCGCGTTTTGGTGGGTGGCAAGGCTATCTTCAAGGTGGTCCTCAGCAACCCCACCGACCATCCGCTCTCGGTGCGGTTGCTCGATACGCCGGCCGCCGGGTTGGGCATGCAGCGGGTGGAGGAGGCGGTGGACCTCGCCGCCGGCGAGTCGCGCGCCTTCGAGTACGAGGCCAAGCCCGAAAGGACTGGTCTGTTGAAGAACAAGGTCAGCGCCTATATAGGCGACAGCCCGGCGGCTTTCCCGGCCAAGGCGGCCCTCGAGGTATTGCCGCCGTTGCAACCAAGGCGGATTTCCGAGATCAAACTGCCCTTCAAGGTGGAGGGTGCCGGCGATGGTTTGTTAATCGCTCACCAGCCGCCGGCGGGGGCGGTCTACCAGCCGGGCAGTAGCCGCCTCGACGGCAAGCCCATCGCCGAGCCCCGCGTTACCAAGGATGGCCGCCTCATCTGGAAGGTCCCCTACCAGAAAAAGGGAGTGCTCTCCTACACCGCCGAGCACGAAAAGGCTCTGCCCATGCTCGGCCAGCCCGACCTGACCCTGCTGGCCGGCGACCGCGAACTGCCGCTGGTGGGCAGGGTGAGTCTCGAGGACTACCAGAAGGCCAGTCCGGTCAAGCGGAGCAACCGTCAGGGTATGATCCGCGAGCCGCAACCGGGCACCGTTTACAGCAACGCCGACAGCACTAAGGTGGTCGTCGTTGCCCCCTACGGCTCGGCGGTCAAGCTGGCCGTCAACGGCGTTCCGGTCGGTAGGGACCACCTGGGCAAGGCCCAGTACAACTCGCTGGCGGGTACACAAAAGCTCGACTACTACGCCGTGCCGCTCCAGGTGGGCCGCAACCTGATTACCGTCGACGCTGGCGGCCGCCACGACGAGGTGGAAGTGTTCCAGGCCGGCCGTCCGGTGAAGTTGCGGGCGGTTCCTATCAAGGCCATAGCCGACGGCCGCACCCCCATAAAGCTGCGCATCGAGTCGCTCGACGCTGCCGGGCTGGCCAGCGGTATGGGCTTCGTCACCGTCGAGAGCAACGTCGAGCCCATGACCGCCGATGCCAACTTGCGTGAGTCGGGTTATCAGGTCTTGCTCAAGGACGGCGTTGGCGAACTGGTGTTGCGGCCATTGGCCAGTCCCGGCGAGGTGACGGTCGAAATGGCCAAGGACCAGCTGACTGCCACCAGCCGGATATACGTTCCCGGACCGACCCATTCCCTCTGGACCGCTCAGGGGAGCATCACCGTTCGTTACGACGGCGCGCTCGAGGTTGGCGGCCAGGCACGCGGCTACCTCGAAACGCCTCTTGCCGGCGGCACCCTGCAAGGCGCTTTGGGCGTCAACGGTGGCGTTGATGCTGGCGTGCCCTACGTGCAGCCCGACCTGACGAATAGTGATAACCCCACCAAACGCTTCCCGCTCACCGGCTCGGGCGACGGTTCGGGTATGCCGCTCGAGTCCGACGACGGCATCGCCCTCAAGTACGACCGCAGCAGCTTCTCGGTGGGCTACTACAAGACCTCCCTCTCACTGCCTGGTATTAGCGGCCTACCACAGGCGACCGCGCTGGTGCTGCAAACCCGCGGCGACCTCCAGGCGGGTGCCTTCGTTACCCTGCTGCCCAGCAGCGAGGTAACCGACGAGATAGTTCCCGACGGCACCCGCATTTACCAACTCTCGCACGCCGTCAAGCCGGGTAGCGAGAAGGTGATATTGCGCACGGGTTCCGTAGAGCGCGGGCTAGTGCCGCTGCGCGACTACGTAATCGATTACCCCAGTGGGCACATCACCCTCTCCCGGCCGCTCTGGCCGACCGATCAAAACGCCGTACCGGTACGGCTGCTGGTCGAGTACGCGCCCGCCGGCTCCCCGCGCGACACTCTCGCCTTTGGCGCCGGTGCCCGCTACAAGCTGGGGGATTTCAGCTTTGGCGCGGCGGCGGCCACGCTCGACCGCGGCGCTACCTGGAAGTTCGGCGCCGAGCTCTCCTACCGGACTCAGACCCTCAGTATGGCGCTCAGCTACACCCTCGACGCCGGCAACAGCGTGGTAGGGTTTAGCGCCGCCGGGCATCAGGGCGGCATCGAAGCTTCTGGCAACCTCCGCTACGATGGTTCGTTGCAGGGCAAGTTGCGCATAGCCGCCAAGGTGGGTGAGGGTGGCAAGGTTGCCATCGAGCACCGCGGCTCCGCTACCACCAACCGTACGGCTCTGCTCTACGAACACCGCTTTGGCTCGGTCAGCGGCGGCCTGGGCGTCGGTTACGAGTGGAATACGGCTTCGTTCAGCGCCTTGGGGCGCTTGGGGTACAGCGCCGGCGGCCTGCAGCTAACGGCCACCCACCGCCAGAGCTTCTCGGTTGCTCCGTCCCTCAGCACCTTGAACGCTAGTTATGCATTCGACGCCAATCTGAAGGGAGAAGGCGAACTGGCCTACGAGTGGGGCACCGGCTTGAGCGGGTCATTCGGGCTCAAGCAGCGCCTCGGCCCCGCCAACCTTAGCATCAGCTACGCTCTCCCCAACGCCAGCGGCGGCGGCAACCGCGCCCGCTTTGGCATCCGCGCTCCCCTGCCTCTCGGCGACAAGTTGACCCTCGACCTCTCCGCTGGCTACGAACGCAGCCTGGGCAGTGGTTCGTACCAGGCGGCGGCCGGGGCAGGCTTGCGCTACGAGTCCGGCGACCTCTCGGCCACGTTCGGCATTGAGGGCGCGTTGGGTAGCAGCGGTTCCAAGGTGACGCTGCGCACCGGCGCCACCGGTAAGCTGGACGACCGCCAGACCGTTTCCTTCGACGCCAACTACGTCTTCGCTACCGCTCCGCATGGGCGCTTTACCCTGGCCTACGCCTACCGCGGCCGCACCTTGCAGGTGCTTACCTACCACCGCCTCATCAACGAGGGAGGAACCTCCTTCGAAGGCGAGCTGGCCCCGACCTGGCACCCCAGCCTGTCCTTCCAGCTTCGCCCCAGCGCGGCCTACCGCGTTTCGCTCAGCGACCCGGCCGCCAGCCTCTACCAGCTTGGCCTGGGCGCCAACTATTACTTCACCTCCCAGCTGGGCATTGGCGGCGGAGCCTATTACCTCTGGCAGCCGGCACTTTCCAAGTCGGCAACGGCATTCAGCGTAGAAGGCAGTCTGCGGGTGATAGATCCCGTTTGGTTAAACCTCGGCTACACCTTCGGAGGCTTTGCGGGCCTATCGCCTGAAGCGAGGCCAGGAGTGTATCTGCGGCTCGATTTCTTAGGCGGCGACTGTTGCAAAAGCAGGGAGGAGACGGGCCGGTGAACGTAACAAAGGCAGCTATATTCATTGTGGTATCTCTGTTGATCTCGCTTGCGGCGGCAGAACAGCAGGCCAATATCGGTGGGGGCGCGTTTGCTAGTGTACATAAATATATCATATATAGCATCGATACCGTGTCCGGAAAAGCAACAGAGATAACTACTGTACCAAATGAGATTAATGGCATAAATACATATGCCAATACTGGTGATAATGATTCAGGTATAAACTCATTAGCTTTGGATACTGAAGCTGGCGTCATGTATTTTACCAGCAATAAGATGTCGGATGATAATAAAACCATCTTTTACTACGATATGATCAATGACCAATTTGGGGTTCTAGTTGAGGATGTGACGCAGCTGGGTGTTAGCTTTTCTGGCAGAGGTCTTGGTAGTGCCGGTGCGTTTTTCTACAATGGGCGCTTATACTTCGGCGTCGAAACAAATTCTTACCAGAAATACTCGAAAATATATAGCCTGCCCGTAACTCTGGATGGCAAAAGCGTTCCTACGGGATCCCAGGCCGCCTTGGAATACAGCTCAGGAAATTCTAACAGCCAAGGCTACTTAATGCAGTGGGGGGATTTTGCCGTTGGCGCTTCCGGCGCAAGCACGAGGCTTTACGTTGGTTGCAGCGTAGTTGAGGGAAACAACTGGAAACAAAAATGGCAAGTTTGGGATTTGGGTAACTTGGCATCACAAGGCGATGAAAGTATAGTAATAAATCAAGATAAACAGTTTGGACAAATCGGATTTGACTTAGATGGAAAATATTATTTCGTATTTGGAAATACGAACACCTTTGCCCAGATCGATCTCGCAACGGGCGATACAGGCAATTCTAAGGACATTACCCTAGATGGTTCTACGGCACCAGACAATGGATCGTACGACGCAGCAGGAATTATTCCGTGGCACGCCGAGGTTCGTGGTGCTGTATGGGAAGACTACAATGGCGATGGGGTGAAGGATGCGGTTGAGCCAGGTATCGCCAACGTTACCGTTGATCTTTATGAAGATTTAAATAATAACGGCGAGTATGATAGCGGAGAACGAGTACTAGCGACTGACACTACTGCTTCAGACGGGTCGTATCGCATATATGGATTAGTACCAGGTAATTACGTTGTCAAAGTTACTGATCAAAACGGCGCTTTATCCGGCGGTAACTATACCACGCCTATTAGTAAGGCGGTATCAATACACGTTAATGAGCAGAAGGAGCAGGTAGATTTTGGCTATAGGCATGTACGATCGATTGCGGGCGTGGTCTACGAGGATGTCAACGGGGACTCATCCATTGGAAACGATAGCGGCGTAGCAAATGCAAGCGTGAAACTTTACTGGGATGCGGACGGGGATGGCCTTCTAAGCTCGGGAGACCAGCTCGAGGCAACGACAACCACGGATAACAGTGGGAGCTATAGTTTTAGCAATGCTTCTACGGCCAAGCATTGGGTGGTAGTGGATTCTAAAACTGTGTCCCCGACGGCCGGTTTCAATGGTAACTACAGTCAGGGTGACGTTTGGGCAGAACAAACCTACGGAGCTGGCGGTGACTGGGGCGGGGCAATGTGCGACGATGATGCCGACTCTAGCACGTCCGCCCAGCCAAGGAGCTCTAACGGTGCTTGTTACGGGGGTCGCCGCGGAAATATCTCCGACGATGCAAGCAGCCTGACCGGTGCAGAGCATGTAGCCCAGGTTGTGGCCAGCAACGACGACGTGACTGGGGTGGATTTTGGCTTCTCCTTCAACGTCGTCACCAACACCAACGACCAAGACGACGATGCTGGTGCCGACCGCACGGCCCAGGGCTCCCTGCGTCAGTTCATCCAGAACGCCAACGCC
Organism: Thermaceae bacterium; assembly: GCA_027023115.1. Classification (GTDB taxonomy): domain Bacteria; phylum Deinococcota; class Deinococci; order Deinococcales; family Marinithermaceae; genus Oceanithermus. Next base: position 1,523 of record JALVWZ010000322.1, on the reverse strand, counting down.
ATAGCTGGCTCTAACGCCATGCACTTCGTGCCGGCGGTGCCCACCAACGCTAGCGGCAGCGGCGGCGAGTGGTGGCACATAGACCTGGCCCTCGATAGCGACAATGACGGCGCCGTAGACATCCTCCCACCCATCACCGATAACGACACCACCGTAGACGGTACCGCCTATAGCTTTAACGATGGAACCACCGTTCGGAACACCAACCCGGGGACGGTCGGCGGCGGCGTTGACGTTGGCACCGGTCCCGATGGCATCGAAGGCACGGGTGACGAACATCACCTCGCCTCCTTTGACAGGCCCGAACTGGAGATACAGGGGCACGACGCCGGCGATGGCGCGGAAAGGCGCTCCGCTGTGATATCCGTTAGTGGAGATGCAGGTAGCTCACGGGTGTCAGGTGCTGAGGTGGTCCATTTGGCCATCTACGATCAAAAAAGTGACAGCGGGCATATAGGCCAAGCGTACAACCAAGCCGTTTATTTCTACCACGTCAGCGGCGGTAGCGCGCACGACATGCTATTGGGCGTTCGCGCGGATGGGACAGAGCCCGTTGACTCTGAAAAGATAAATACCGGCTTTGTCATCGAAGACGCGACCGGCACCAATGTATCTAGGCTCTACATAGCCCATACGGGCACACACGGTGTGGCCATGGGTTACCACGACGGATACAGAACCGACAACATTACATTCAGCGACCTCGAAATTTTAGATACGGGGCGAGATTCTTCCTGGAGTGATGGTTTCGAGTTGCAGGGCACGGATAACTCGCTGCTGAAATGGAGTTATATTCACGACAACCACAACACTCTCGCGGACGCCCAGTATGGGGCATCTAACATTGAACTTTGGTATGGAACGAAAAACAGCAAAGTAGAAGAGTGCACACTGGAGCGCGCCGACAACCATGGCGTCGTAGTTAGCGGCCAAACGGACTATGATTATTCCCCGCAATCTACTAATAACGTGGTTGCCCGTAACGTTATCCGCAATAGCGGCGGTCCGGGCGTATTGATAGCGCTCTTCAGCGATAGCGGAGACGGCAACCTGGAGGACGAAGTCACCCGGCAGATTAAGATCAGCAAGAACGCCATTTATGATAATGCTGGCTTGAGCATAGACATCATACCTAGTACAAGTGAGAGTAATGGCGACGGCGTGACCCCGAACGACGGCACCTCGAATAGCAGCCAGCAAAACGACGGTCTCGATTACCCGATCTTCACCCTGGCTGGGCTAGATGAGGGCAACCTGCACGTAGAGGGCTATGTAGGTAAAGCAAGCCAGCATCTGTCAGGAACATTCACAATTGAGGTCTTCAAGGCCGATGACGACGGCAACAATAACGGCGAGGTCGAAGAAGGCGACGGGAAAAGCGTTGCCCACGGCGAGGGGCACTGGTACCTGGGCAGCTGCACCAGCGCCTCGGACGGCACCTTTGATTGCACTATGGCGGTGCCGGACGGCGTAAGCTTGGCTACGGGCGACCCCATCACCGGAACCACCACCGATTCGAGTGG
>JALVWZ010000321.1 GCA_027023115.1 Thermaceae bacterium | reverse complement strand
CTGGCTACGGCGCTGGCGGCGCGGGCGGCGCGCGATGGCTACCGGCCGCGCATTTTGCTCGAGGTCAACGTAGCTCGCGAGCCGCAAAAGCACGGTCTCGATCCGGGCGGGCTGGACGCAGCGGTACGCGCGGTGCGCGGGCTTGGCGATATCGAGCTCCTGGGGCTGATGACCATGGCGCCGATAGCCGACGACCCCGAGGAGGTGCGCTGGGTGTTCCGGGAGCTGGCGGCGATGGCCGCCCAGCACGGCTTGCGCGAACTTTCCATGGGCATGTCGGCCGACTTCGAGGTGGCGGTGGAAGAAGGAGCCACCCTGGTGCGGGTAGGCCGGGCGCTCTTCGCGGAGTAAACTGAAAAAGATGGAGTTCAACGCTCTCGACGTACGCTACCAGGAGTTCAAGAAAGGTCTGCGCGGTTACGCGGTGGAAGAGGTGCGGGCCTACCTGGGTCAGCTCGCCGACTACGTTGGCGAGCTGCAGGAGCAAAACGAAGCGCTGGAGAAGCGCATTGCCGAACTCGAAGAGGAATTGCAGCGTCACCGTCAGAGCGAAGAAGAACTAAAGCGGGCGGTGGTGGCCGCCGAACGGATAGCCCGCGACGTTCGCGACCAAGCCAACCGCGAAGCCGAGCTGATCATCAAGGAAGCGCAGAGCCTCAAGGAACAGACCCTGCGCGAGGCGGTAGACCACGTCAAGCGGATGCAGCGCGACATCGAGATGCTGCGTCAGCAGCGGGATCTCTTCCGCGAACAGTTCAGGGCCATGCTAGAGGGCTACCTCAAGTCGCTGGAAAACAACGACGGCTAAGGAGCCTGATAAATACCAAGGCGCGCCAGCGCCAAAAGCAGTTTTTCGCGTAAGCGGTAGCTCTCGGAGTAGTTGCCCTCAACCGGCCAGCCGCGCGCCGCTATCCCCAGCCGTTGCGCCAGCAAGAGCGCCCGCGGCAGGTGCGGGGCGTCGGTTACCAGCCAAACCGGCTCTCCGCCCAGCAGGGGTTTGCTGAAGAGCAGGTTTTCCCAGGTGCTACGGCTTTTGGTTTCGCAGGCGAGGGCGCTTTTGGGCACTCCCTGTTTTAGTAAGTAGTGGCAGCCGGCCCCGCCTTCCGTATAGTGGTCGCCTGGTTTGGCGCCGCCGCTAACCACGATGCGCGTAACGCGGCCGCTCCGGTACAGCCTCAGGGCGGCCTGCAGGCGGCGGGTAAACGCCGGCGAGGGAGAGCCGTTGTACTGGGCCGCTCCCAGCACCAGCGCCTGTCTGGGCGCGCCCGCCATAACCGGAGGCGCCAGCAGAAGCAGAAGGAATGCCAACAGCCAGCGGCGCATAAGGGCAAGATAACAAATGAGGCCCAAAGGAACGTGTAGGTGAGAGATTCGGTAGTTGAAAGGTCAAGCATCGACAAGTGTCCTGTGGTTCATGGCCTGTGACTCGTGGCGCGCGTCATCTCGTCGTGGGGACGGAACCGCGTGTCAGTCGTATGGGTACGTGGTGCGTAGTACGTAGTACGTGGTACGTGGTACGTAGTGATGGTGACATGAGGATGGCCTGTAGCTAGTAGCTTGTGGTCTGCGAGAGAGCCATGCCCGGCTTTCGGCTCTCTGCCGGTAGGGGAGGGTTTCAACCCTCCCCTGCATTCAAGTATTGGCGACAACCGAACCGTGGCTTCTCTTCCGGCATGGACCCCGGATCTCGGCCGGGCTAGCCGGCCTCGTCCGGGGAATCGGGGAAACCGGCAAGTGGCCTGTAGCTCATGGTCTGTAGCCCGTGGCTTGTAGT
>JALVWZ010000320.1 GCA_027023115.1 Thermaceae bacterium | reverse complement strand
CTCTCGCACAGGCTCGGCCGCCGGGTGCAGCCCGGCGAGCTGGTGGTGGTCGAGGTGGACCACGCGATGACCATCGACTCGATCGTGCCCACCGTCATCGACCGGCTCGAAGAGCTGGGAGCCATTCCCCGCCATCCCGAGCGGGTCTCGCTGGTCTACGACCACGTGGCCCCGGCGTCCAACGTCAACGTGGCCGAGGCGCAGCGGCGGGGGCGCGAGTGGGCGCGGCGCAGCGGCGTCAACTTTTACGAGGTGGGTCGCGGCGTTTGCCACCAGGTTCTCGTCGAAGAGGGCGTGGCCCGGCCGGGGGCGCTGATAGTCGGCTCCGACTCCCACTCGACCAGCTACGGGGCGGTGGGGGCCTTCGGTACCGGTATGGGCGCTACCGACATCGCCCTGGCCATCGCCAGCGGCAAGACCTGGCTGCGGGTGCCGGAGTCGGTCAGGGTCACCTTCCGCGGCCGCCCGCGCCCCGGCGTGAGCGCCAAGGACGCGGCGCTGGAGATGGTGGGCCGGCTGGGCTCAGGCGGCGCGACCTACATGGCCGTCGAAATCCATTTAGAAGACGGGGCCGAGCGCGCCTTTGGCCGCAGCGAGCGCATCACCCTGGCCAACCTGGCCATGGAATCCGGAGCCAAGGCGGGCATCGTGGCGCCGTCGGGCGAGATACTCGAGCTCTACGAGGTGCCGGATTGGCTTCGGGCGGGGAAAGACGCGGTCTACGTGCGCGAGCTGGAGATAGACCTGACCGCGCTCACCCCGCGGCTGGCGGCGCCATTTTACGTGGACAACGTCCATAGCCTCGGCGAGTACGCGGGCGCAGCGGTGGACTTCGTGTTCGTCGGCACCTGCACCAACGGCCGCATCGAAGACCTGCGGGCGGCGGCGGAGGTGCTACGGGGCCGGCGGGTCGCTCCCGGTACGCGCATGCTGGTGGTGCCAGCCTCGAGCCAGGTGCTCGAGCAGGCGATGGCTGAGGGCGTGCTGCAAACGCTCGTCGAAGCCGGCGCGACGATTGGCACCCCCGGCTGCGGTCCCTGCATGGGCCGGCACATGGGGGTGGCGGCTGCCGGTGAGCGCGTCGTTTCGACCGCCAACCGCAACTTCAAGGGGCGCATGGGTTCGCCTCAGGCCGAGGTCTACCTGGCCAGCCCGCGCACGGCCGCCCGCGCCGCCGTCCTCGGGCGGATACCCGATGAGGAGGAGCAGGAGTGAACCCCACTTCCCACATCCCACACCCCACGTCCCGAGTATGGAAATTCCCCGACAACGTCAACACCGACGACATTCTGCCCGGTAAGTACGCTCCGTTCATGGTGGGAGAAGACGTCTTCCAGAACTACGCCTTCGCCCACCTGCGCCCCGAGTTCGCCCGCCAGTTCCGCCCGGGCGACCTGATCGTAGCCGGGCGCAACCTGGGGCTGGGCTCGAGCCGCGAGTACGCTCCCGAGGCGCTCTACAAGCTGGGCGTGCGCGCCATCGTGGCCCGGAGCTACGCCCGCATCTTTTATCGCAACCTGGTCAACCTGGGTATAGTTCCTTTCGTTTCGGAGGAGGTGGTCGAGAAGGCAAAAGACGGCGACGAGGTTAGTTACGACGTGTCTACGGGCGTGATCGAGCTTAGGGGGAGAGCCTACCGCCTCCAGCCGCCGCCGGCGTTCCTGCTGGCTGCGCTCGAGGAGGGGTCGCTGCTGGCTTACTTCAAGAAGCACGGCGACTTTCCCGGGGTAGAGTGAGGCATGGAAGCCCTGAGCGTCGAATGCCCCGTGTGCAGCGAGC
>JALVWZ010000319.1 GCA_027023115.1 Thermaceae bacterium | reverse complement strand
CAGGCCCTGCCGGCTTTCTTTGGCCTGCCCCAGTTCTCCGCCGCGGCCGCCGCCCCCACCGCTCTGCAAAGCGCCTTGCAAAGCGCCCTCACCCCGGCGGCGGCGCTGGCCTACATGGCCTATACCCTGCTCTACACGCCCTGCGCGGCCACCGTGGCCGCCATTCGCAACGAGTTCGGCCACCGCCAGGCGGCCATCGCCGTCGTCTACGAGCTGATCGTCGCCTGGCTGGTGGCCTGGGGCGTCTTCCACCTGGCGCGCCTTTGGCTGGCTGGTTAGCTGTGCTCAAACTGCTCTTGGCAAAACTGCGCACACCGCGCACCACCGCGGAGCTGGCCCGCTCCCTGAACGTTAGCGAGGACACGCTGGCGGGTATGCTGCACACCCTGGAGCGCGGCGGCTACGTCGGCCGCGCCTATCGGGAGAGCCCGGCCTGCAACGTGGCCTGCAACGCCTGCAGCCTCAAGAACCTCTGCCCGGCCGCCGGTGCCACAGCGGATGAAGCGCCGCCCGTCTGGCGGCTGACCGAGCTAGGAGAGCAGGTCGTCGAGAGCGGCGGCCAGGGCCTCTAGCGCCTCGGCCAGCCGCCACTTATTCTTGTCGCGCACGCCGGCCTCGTTGGAAACCGCCCGCAGCTCCGCCCAGCCAACGCCAAAGAGCATTGCCGTTTGCGCCACAGCCGCCCCTTCCATGTTTTCCAGCGCCGCTCCCCAGCGCCGCGCCAGTTCCGCCGCCTCCTCACGGCTGGCGCTGACCAGGTCGCGGGTCAAAAACGGGTACGCCTCCAACCCCCAGCGCGCCTGCAGCGCGCTGGTCCAGGCGGCGTCCGCGGGAAAGCGGTTGTAGTAGCTCCGGCCGCCGACCTCCAGCGCCGCAAAACCCAGCGGCTCGAGCCCGGTAGCCAAGCCCAGGTCGGCCTGGACCTCCTCCGCAGCCAGCGCCAGATCGCCCGGCTCGAGCCCGGCGCCGGGGTAAGCGCCGGCTATTCCCACCAGCAGCACCCGCTCCACCTGCGGGTGCCCCTCCAGGTAGGCCGCCAGGGTGGCGGCGGCGTTGACCTTGCCCACGCCCAGCTCGAGCCCGGCCCAGCCGGGGCCGAACAGCCGCTCGCGGCCGCGCCAGACCTCGCGCTTTTGCGCCCGGCGGCGCAGGTGACCGGCTTCGGCCGGGGTGGCGTAGGCGATTAGCGTCAACCGTCTTGCTCCCGAAAGTTTTCGATGTTCTCGAGCATATAAAGAGCGTCTTCCAGCGGCCACTCGCGACCGTTGTCATCACGCAGCAGGCCGTCGGGCCAGGCGTAGAGGCTGCACTTGCTGTTGCCGTCTACCCGCACCGCCGCACCGCGCTCCCGCGCGGCCTGCAAGGCGGCTTCTATTTTCGCACGCAACTCTTCCACCCGCTCAGGCTACCAAATGACCGTCATTGCGGTAACGGCGGCGCTTCGTGTACACTCAATTCGGCTAACCTAGGTTTTGGTTAAGCAAATACTCCTGGAGGTGAGCAAGGATTAGAAGAAGAGGCAGAGTACCCCCACCGACCCGTTCTCAGCACCGCATCAACGAACAAATCCGCGTCAGACAGGTCCGCGTCATAGACGAATCCGGCGAACAACTCGGCATCATGGAGACCCGGCAGGCCATCGACCTGGCCCGGCAGAAGGAGCTCGACCTGGTCCTGGTCGGCCCCACCGCCAGCCCGCCGGTAGCCAAACTGCTCGACTACGGCAAGTGGCGCTACGAACAGCAACAGGCCGAGAAAGAGACCCGCAAGAAGGCCAAGCGCCA
>JALVWZ010000318.1 GCA_027023115.1 Thermaceae bacterium | reverse complement strand
GGCCGCCCGGCCAACAGGCCCTCGGCCCAGGCCAGCACGTGCCGGCGGGCCTCGTCTTCGTCTTCGGGAAGGTCGGCGGTGGGATCCAGTTCGCGCAATATTCGCTCCAGCGCAGCCGCCAGCCCGTCTTCCCCACCCTCGTCCAGCTGCTCGGCGAGCTTGCCGAGTGCGTCGTGGCCGGCCAGACCGTAACTGAGCGCGGCCCGCCCCAACGGAGCCAGCTCCGGGAACAAGAACAGCCCTTCGGCCGTAGGGTGGTCGGCAAAGGAAAGCAGGTCAACCAGCAGCTTACCGGCCTCCTCTTCGGCCAGGCCGTGGTACGTCTCGTCCATCAGGTAAAGGTCGTACTCGCGGGCCAGCATCTTGACCGCCTCGAGCCTTGCCGGCGGCACCACCAGCGCCAGCTCCAGGGGGTCGCGACCCTCCACCAGCAAGTCGCGCTTGATTTGCGCCAGCAGCCAGCGCAGCTCGTGCACCGGGTTCTCGGCCCGCCAAACGCTCACCTCGGCCGGCAGCGCCGGCGCCGGCTCGGCCCCATCCGGCGGCTCCGGCAGGGAGACCCAGACCTCTAAGCCCGCCTTTTCCTCGAGCGCCATCAAAAGCGAAAACGTTACCGGCGCTATCTCCCAAAACCCGGCAACGAAGACGGCGTCGGCCTCCGGCCGCCAGCGCCCGGAGGTTACCAGATCCACCGCCAGACGCGCTACGTCGTCGGGGTCGAGCTCCTCCCCCTTTATTCGCTCGTAAGTCCGGTAGACCTCCGCCAGGGCCTCTGCCTCCGCGTCCGGCAAAGGAACATCCTCGGGGCCCACTTCGAAGCGCTTCAACTCGGCGATGGCGCTGGCGAACAGCCGCGCTTCGCCGGGCCGCGGCGGCCCCCGGCGCACCTCCTCCAAAGCCGCCGCCACCCTCGCGACGCGCATCCCGCTGCTAATGAACCTGCCGCTGGTCGCCGTCTGCGCCAGGATCCGCTGCCGCACCCGTTGAAAGTGCGCCACCTCTACACCGAGCAGACCGCCGCCGGCCGCAAGCCGGCGCATGGTCCGGTTGCGGGCCGAAGGCAGGGTGACCCACCATACGCGTTTCCTGCCGTACAACAATTCGCGGGCGCGCTCCATCATCGCCTCGCTCGCGCCCCCGTCGCCGCCGTCCCGCAACCATTTCATCCAAACGCATTCTACCCCGCCCGCTCGTCCTCAGAAATACCTAATAGTAATGACTTGCATTTAAGGGCTGGATAGCTTATAGTACGAGTCGGAGGTAGGACTATGGAAAACAACGATGTAGTAAACAGCCTTCCGCGGCTAAACGAACCGGCCCCCAACTTCGAGGCCAAGACCACCAAAGGCACCATCAAACTCTCCGACTACAAGGGTAAGTGGGTAGTCTTATTCAGCCACCCGGCCGACTTCACGCCGGTTTGCAGCACCGAGTTCCTGGCCTTCGCCCGCAAATCTGGCGAGTTCGCCGAGCGCGGCGTACAGCTCATCGGTCTCTCGATCGACAGCATCTACAGCCACCTGGCCTGGATCAAGGACCTTGAAGAGATCAGCGGCGTCACCATCGACTTCCCGGTCATCGCCGACCTCGACATGAAGGTTTCCAACCTCTACGGCATGGTCCACCCGGCCGCGGCCGACACTGCCGCCGTGCGTACGGTATTCATCATCGACGACAAGGGCATTCTGCGGGCCATGCTCTACTACCCGCTGACCAACGGCCGCAACATCGACGAGGTTCTGCGCCTGGTAGACGCCCTGCAGTTCACCGACCGCACCGGCCTGG
>JALVWZ010000317.1 GCA_027023115.1 Thermaceae bacterium | reverse complement strand
GCAAAATCCTGTCGGCCTCGAGGGTTTCTTCCTTGCCGCCGGACGCCGCTTCCAGGCGCACTTGCAAGCCGCCCTTACCGTCTTCGTAGCTGACCGCCTTGGTGCCGGTCTTGACGGTTATGCCCTGCTTCTTGAGGCTGCGCGCCAGCAGCTTGACCAGTTCCGGGTCGCTACCGGGGAGGATTTGTTCGGTGTATTCGACCACCGTCACCGCCGAGCCCAGGCGGGCGTATATGGAGGCGAACTCGAGCCCGATCACGCCGCCGCCGATCACCAAGAGCCTCTCTGGAATACCCCTCTCCACCGCCAGCATCTCGGTGGAGGTGAGCACCTTTTCGCCGTCGGGTTCGAAGCCGGGAAGGGTCATCGGTTCGGAGCCGGTGGCGATGATAATCTTCTTGGCGCTTAGTTTTTTACCGTCGACTTCGAGCTCGTGGGGGCCGACGAAGCGGGCGCGGCCGCGGATCAGCTCCGCGCCGTTGCCTTTGAGCAGGCTGGCGACGCCGCTGGTGAGCTTTTTGACCGCCTTGTCGCGCCACTTGCCCATCTTGCCGAGGTCGCGTTCGGGCTCGGCAAAGACTAGGCCGAACTCGGCCGCTTCCTTGGCGTGCTCGAGAGTTTCGGCGGCGTGCAAGAGGGCCTTGGTGGGAATACAGCCGACGTTCAGGCAAACGCCGCCCACGGCGCCCGCCTCGACGGCGGCCACCTTAAGGCCCAGCTGGGCGGCGCGAATGGCGGCGTGATAGCCGCCGGGACCGGTTCCGATCACGATCAGGTCGTACATTTAGTTCTCCTTAGACGGCGTGCAGCATCAGCCAGTAGGGGTCTTCGAGGTGTTTGATGACCTCGCGCAGGAAGAGGGTCCCTTCGGCTCCGTCCACTAGGCGGTGGTCGAAGCTGAGCGAGAGGTAGAGCATCTCGCGGGCGACGATCTGCTCGTCGCGCACCACAGGCCGCTTCTGGATGGTGTGGACCCCCAAAATGGCGGCGTCGGGGACGTTGATGATGGGGAAGGTGAAGAGTCCGCCCAGATTGCCGACGCTGGTAACCGAGAAGCTGGACCCGCTTACCTCTTCGGGGGCCAGCTTGCCTTCGCGGGCGCGGTTTACTTTGTCGTTTATCTCGGCGGCCAGCTCCAGAACGGTCTTTTTGTCTACGTCGCGAATCACCGGCACCACCAGCCCGGCGTCGGTAGCCACCGAAAGGCCCAGGTGGTAGTACTTCTTGTAGACGATCTCGCCCCGGGCGTCGTCGAGGCTGCTGTTGACCATAGGGAACTTCTTGAGCGCCTCTACCGCCGCCTTGAAGATGAAGGGGATGTAACTCAACCTGACCCCAATCTCCTCGGCGCGCTCCTTGAGCCGCCGGCGCAGCGCCACCAGCTCGGTCACGTCGGCCTCGTCCACCACCAGGGTGCGTACCGCGTAAAGGTGGCTGGCGGTCATCTGCTGAGCGATTATCCGGCGCATGCCCCTGAGCGGGACCCGTTCTTCCAGTTCTTCGTAGCCGGCCGGGGTCACGTAGGGCACCGGCGGCGGAAAACCGGCCGCGCCGGCCGGCGCGGCGGCGCGGCCCGACTCGGCGAAGGCGCGCACGTCTTCCACGCGCACCCGGCCGTTGGGCCCCGAGCCCGGCACCTGGCCAATGTCTACGCCCAGTTCGCGCGCCAGCTTGCGGGCGGCGGGCACCGCCAGCACGCGGCCGTACTTGTTTACGCCGGCGCGCGGGCGCTCGGCCACGGCCGCGGGCGCCTTCTTGCCGCTCTTTCCGGCGAAGGGGTTCTTGATCTCGGTTTCG
>JALVWZ010000316.1 GCA_027023115.1 Thermaceae bacterium | reverse complement strand
CAAGGGCGGGGTAACCCCCGCCCGCCGTGGTGCGCCCGGCAGGAGTCGAACCTGCGGCCTAGCGCTTAGGAGGCGCTTGCTCTATCCGGCTGAGCTACGGGCGCCCGCGTGAAAATTGTAGCACGCGGACTCTGCAAGAACCGCTACCGCTTGGCGGTGAGCCCGAAAACTCTTTTGCCATGACGAACGAGGCGATCTCGAATGTTGGCTTGGCGGCCCGGCGGCGAAGGCGCACTTCGCCAAATAGTGCCATCGGCATAAGCGATAGCGGCGGGCCCGAAGCCGCGGCCCAAAGACGCGCGGGGTTTCTCGCCGAAGTCGGCATTGCGCTTGATCGCCGTTAGCAGCCAGCCTCCGGGCTCGTACCCGACTCGCTGGAACCACAACCGGACAGGTCGGCAACCCGGTCAACGCCCCCTGCACACACGCACTTGGTTCTTGCAGAGTCGCGACCCCGCCGTTTGAAACATTTCGACCGCGGGTATGTGGCCTTCTTCTCTTTTGTGGCGGCGGCGGGTGTGATTGACTTATATGGAGAGGCGGTCGGCTTGAAGAGGCTGTTGGAGTGGGCTCTGCAAGAGTGGCTTTTTCTTGCCGGTCTGACCGGCCTGCTATTGAGCGTGGCCTGGTTCCGGCGGCTGCCGCGCTATTCCAGCGACGAGTTGCAGGTCCTGTTCTTGCTGTGGCTGCTCTTCGTGGCGGTCAAGGGAATCGAGCAAAGCGGTCTGACCGCCTGGGTGGCGCGCTACCTCGAGCGGGGCGGCTTTCTGGCCGTCAAGCTGGTGCTGATCACCTTTTTTCTGGCCGCGCTGGTCACCAACGACGTAGCCCTGGTGATAGTGGTGCCGCTGACGCTGGCCATGGATACCAAACGTAAGGGGGCGCTGGTAATGCTCGAGGCCTTCGCCGCCAACGCCGGCTCCGCGCTAACGCCCTTCGGCAATCCGCAAAACCTCTACCTGTACTGGCACTACAGCCTGCAACCGCTCGACTTCTTCCTGACCATCACGCCCTTCTCCATGCTGTTTTTGCTAATCTTCCTGGCCGCCGCTGCGCTCATCAGCGTGCCTCCGGTTCTCACCGCCACGCCGGGCAGCACGGTGGAACGCAGCGCCGGCGCCTACTTACTGCTGCTGGCCTTGCTGGTGCTGGTGGTCTTGCGGTTACTACCCTTCCCATTTGCCTATGCCGTCGCGCTGGGGGTGTTCGCCTTCGGAAAACGGGCGCTGCGGGTGGACTACTGGCTTTTACTGACGTTCCTGGTCTTTTTTGGCTTGGTTGACGTCCTCAAACCGGCGCTCGAGCCGTTACTAGCCCCCGCCGGCCACGTCTTCGCGACGGCGGCGCTCACCAGCCAGGCCATCAGCAACGTGCCGGCGACCATCTTGCTGGCCGAGTTCACCTCGAACTGGCGCGCCCTCCTCTGGGGCGTTAGCGTGGGCGGCTTTGGGAGCCTGATCGCTTCCTTCGCTAACCTGATTGCTTATCGGTTTTACCTGACCCACCAAAGCGACCCGGCAAAAAGGCGTGCCTTCACCGTGCGCTTCCTCGTCTACGGCTACCTTCTCTTTGGGGCAGGAGCGGCTCTCTACTACGTGCTCTACTAAAAAAGTTCCCCCGCCCGTTAGGCGGGGGAGTTTGGTCGGGGCGAGAGGATTTGAACCTCCGACCACCTGAACCCCATTCAGGTGCGCTTCCTGGCTGCGCTACGCCCCGCAGCGCTCTTCAGTTTAGCCGCGGGTAAAACCCTTGTCAACGATGTGTAATTGGCCACTACATCTGAGACTCCCCACCCTCGGGGACC
>JALVWZ010000315.1 GCA_027023115.1 Thermaceae bacterium | reverse complement strand
TGGCCCTTGCGAATGTGGCTGTCGAGCGTTCCGTCGGGCATGTACTCCAGCGCCACGAAGGCGCGGTCGCCAAAGGGTTTGCCGGCAAAACCGCGCAACAGGTTGGGGTGGCGCAGGCCGAGCGAGAGGCGCACCTCCTGAGCGAACATCTGCGAGAGGCGCTCGTCTTCACGTACCTCCTTACGCGGCAGCTTGAGCGCCACCTCGAGACCGTCGGGGGCGTGCGCCAAATAGACCTGGGCCGTTTTGCCCATGCCCAGAAGCATCTGGAGCTTGAAGTCGTCACGGCCCAGCTCGCGGTAGTTCATTGGTTCAAAGCTCTATCGCCTCTCCAGGGGCCAGCGCCTTGCCGCCTACGCCCATTGCCGCCGCCCGGGCCACGAAGGCAGCGCCGTCTTGCTCGATCACCGGGAAGGTGTTGTAGTGGATCGGCAGCACCTGTTTGGGCCGCAAGAGCTCCAGCGCCGCCAGCGCGTCGTCGGGGCTCATGGTGAAGGTGTCGCCGATTGGCAGAATAGCCAGGTCTAGGCCCAGGTCGCCAATCACCTCCATGTCGCTGAACAGCGCAGTGTCGCCGGCGTGGTAGATTTTCTTACCGTCCAGCTCGAGCACGACCCCCATCGGCATGCCGCCGTAGGAACCGTCGGGGAAGGAGCTGGAGTGCCAGGCGGGGTAGAACTTGAGCCGCCCGCCGGCAAACTCGTAGCTGCCGCCGATGTTCATCGCAAAGGCCTTGGCCCCGTGCTTCTCGGCGTAAACGGCGATCTCGTAGGTCGAGACCACCAGTGCCCCCTTTTGCGCCAGCGTCAGGGTATCGCCCCAGTGGTCGCCGTGGGCGTGGGTTACCACTACGAGGTCGGGGTTTATGGCCTCAGGGCCAACGGCGGCCTGCGGGTTGTCGGTCAGGAAGGGGTCTATTACCACGGTGGTCGCGGATCCTTCGACCAATACCGCGGCGTGACCAAGGAACGTGACTTTTGCCATAGCCCATCGCCTCCTAAAAAGCAAACCTTTGTTCAGCTTTCAGTTTAACAGAGAAAGAGCGGTTTTAATGCCGGCTTAACCGCCAATTTCGCGGAGCGTTCGCTTGAGGGTCCTTTCGAAAGCGGCCTCGGCCATCTTACGAAAGGCGCGCCCGCCCCATTTTTCGCCCTCCGGTAAGTAGAGTTCCAGGGCAACCCGGGCCTGATAGCAAACGCGGTCGCCCTCGGCGCGGGCGCTGCCGCTCAGCTCGGCGGCGGCGTCGCCTTTGTCTGCGAGCGGCTCCGGCTCGAGCCGGGCCATGTCACCGCCGAGCTCGAAGCGGGAGCGGAAGGGAAAACGCACCTCGCCGATGAGAACGAACGGGGCGGCCAGAGCCCCGCTGAGAACGCCGTTCATTAGCTTTAGGTCGCGGAACACCGCCAACCGCGCCAGCGCGCGTTCGGGGGCCGCCAGCAGGGCGCTGGCTTCGGTGGGATCCCGGGCCTCTAGGCAGAAACTAATTTGGCGCTCGAGCCGCACTACTCCACCCACTCCACGCGCACGCGGCCTTCCTTTACTAGCTCTTCGATCTTGCGTTCGCCGACGTTGCGCAGACTGCTCAGCTCGTTGAAACGGGGCGTGTTAGAGGCCAGGCCGACGCGCACGATTAGCACGTCCTCGCTGCTGTTGGTGCCAATGCGCCAGACCAGGTAGTCGCCCAGCTCCTCCAACTTGGAGCGCATCTCGGCGGGGAGCTCTTCTTGCTCGCTTTTTTGCGGTTCACTCACGCCAGCACCTCCAGGAGCGCAAACTTAAGGTAATGGGTTTCGGGCACGGTTAGCAACACGGGGTGGTCCCAGGCTTGGCCGCGACGCGCTACCAGGCGCACCAGCCGGTGGGCGTCAGCGGCCGCCGCCGCCAGCATCTCGTAAAACTCGCCCTCGCCGACGTGGTGGCTACAGGATGCCGTGGCCAGCAGGCCACCGGGGCGCAACAGCTTGAGCGCCCGCAGGTTCACCTCTTTATAGGCCGCCAAGGCGCGTTCCCTATCGGCGCGCTTGGCGGCAAAGGCCGGCGGGTCGAGAACGATGACGTCGTAACGCTCGCCGGCGCGCTCGCGGGCGCGCAGCAGGTCGAAGGCGTTGGCCTCGGTAAAGGTCAGGTTCCCGGCGTGGTTGAGCGCGGCGTTGGCGCGCGCCGCCGCCAGCGCCGCCGCCGAGCTGTCCACCACCTCCACGCTCTTTAGGTGGCGGCTGAGCTGCAAGCCGAATAGTCCCTGGTAACCAAACACGTCAAGGCCACGCTGGTAGCCGCGCCCTTTAACGAAGTCGCCCAGGAACAGGCGGTTGTCGCGCTGGTCGAGGAAAGCCCCGGTCTTCTGCCCGCTGTTCGGCCGCGCCAGGTAGCGGATCTTCCCCTCCCGCACGGTGACCGCCTCCGGCGCTTCGCCGTATAGGAATTTCCGGTAACGGGGCAGCCCTTCGCGCTGGCGCAGGGGCGAGTCGTGACGGGCCAGGATGGAGTGCGGCGCCAAAGACTCCCGCAACCGCTCCGCCAGCTCGTCCAGGAGCGGTTCCCAGGCGGCCGCGTGGGCCTGCAATACCAGGTGGCGGGCGTAGCTGTCTATAACCAGCCCTGGCAGCATGTCGGCCTCGGCGTAGGTCAGGCGCAAACCGGCTTGTTCGTCTTCATAGGCGCTGCGGCGGTATTCGAGCGCCCTTTGCAAGTTTTCCCAAAGTGCGTCGAGTGGGTCGTCAACGTCGCCGAACCTGAAGACCCGCACGCTTATTTGCGATTCCGGATTGACCAACGCCCAACCCAGCACGCCGCGCTTGCCCTCGACCGGGTAGATGCTGGGCCCAGAGGGCATGCCCAGTACGTCGTCGCGCCAGACCCAGGGGTGACGCGCCAGCACCCGCCGCACGCCCCTGGGAGAAAGCACTACCTTCATGGGTTTGAGCATACACGCACAAGGGGCCTCTCGTCGCGTATCATGAGTAGCGATGGCGGCGGCCCCGTTGCGTTGACACGCCTGGGGGCCTGGGGTATTATGCGCCGAGATGCGTCGCAGACGCATGTTTTTAAGCTAAGGAGGCGGTATGCAAGGCCTGGGACTGGTAAAAAGCCTCGCCGACCGCGAGCGTGAGCTCGCCGAAAAGTTGGAGGAGGCCCGAAAGAACGCCGAAGCCAAGATTGCCGCGGCCAGGGCCGAAGCCGAGCGGATCGTCCGCGAAGCCGAGGAGGAAGTGGCCCGGCTGACGCGCGAGTATGAAGAGCAACTCAAGGCCGAACTCAGCCGCATAGAGGAGGAGGCTCGCCGCAAGGCGGCGGAAGAGGCCGAGAAGATAACTACTGCGGCCGAGGCCAAACTGGACCAGGCCGTAGAGCTGGTGTTGGAGGAGGTCCTTCCGTGATAGCTCCCATGGAGAAGCTCGTCGTAGCCGGCCCAAAGCGCCGCGTTCACGAGCTTCTGGGTGAGCTGCAGCGGGTGGGCGTGGTCCAGATAGACGCCCTGCGTACGGAAGAGCTGCCAGAATACGCTCGTTCATCGGTCGAGGAAGACGCCTATAAGCGCTGGCAACACGTGTTGCAGGGCGCCGAACACGCCCTGCACCTGCTCGGGGAAGAAGCCGAGCCGGCGCGGCCCTTCGAGGGCGACCTGGCCGCGGCCGAGGAGGAGCTGGAGCCCCTTTCGCACCGCGCCGAGGTGCTCACCCGCGAGGCGGAGAAGCTGCGCGAGGAGCTCGAGCTAATCGACCTCTACCAGCAGCCGGTGGAAGCGCTGAGCGAGCTGGCCCAGGGCCTCGACAAGAGCCGCTGGCTGGCGGTGCTGCCTTTTCTAATCGAGAAGGAAGCCGAGCTTGAAACTGCCCAGGCGGCGCTTTCGGAGGCGCTCGAAGACCGCTTCGTACTGGCCAAGAAGGAGCTCGCGAAAGGCATGGCGGCGGTGGCCGTGGTCCTGCGGAAAGACCTGGAAGCGGCGCGGGCGGCGCTTTCGCGACACGGCATCGGCGAGTTTCGCCTTAGCGGACCGTTCGCCGGCCTCAGCCTCGATGAAGCGCGCATTCGCATGAACGAGCGCGCCAGGCTGGCGCCGGAAGAGCTGGAGAGCGTCCACGCCGCGCTGGTGCGCTTGCGTAAGGAGGCGCGGGGGGTGCTCAGGTCGCTCTGGACGCGGGCAGCCGACGAGGCGGAGCGGCTGCGCAAGTTGGCCGACTTGGCCGCCGGCCGTTTTGGGTTTGCCCTGCTGGGTTGGATACCCGCCAAGCTCAAGAGTCGGGTGGAAGGGGCGCTGGCGGCGCACAAAGACCACGTGGTCTACACCCTCGAGCCCGCCGACGAGCACCACGAGGCCGACGTCGTGCCGGTCACCCTCGATAACCACCCCGTCGTCAAGCCCTTTCAGATGTTGATCGAGTTCCTCAATACCCCCAAGTACGGCAGCTGGGATCCGACCTGGGTGGTGGCCGTCTTTTTCCCCTTCTGGTTCGGCATGGTGGTGGGCGACATTGGCTACGCCCTCCTCTTCGCCCTTCTGGCCCGTTATATGGCGGGGTTGGTGAAACAAAACAAGCCGTTGGTGATCGAGTTCTTCGGCGTCAACATGAAGCCGCCGGTGGTAAAGGACCTGCTTGCCGTCCTCAACTGGATGATCTTCTGGACTGTCGCCTGGGGCTTCGTGTACGGCGAGTTCTTCGGTAACTTCCTGGAGCACCTGGGCTTTTTCTACATTCGCGGCCACGGTCACGGCCTGATTCCCATCACCATTCCGCGTACCGACACCATTGCAACCGCCAGCCTAATGATCATCATTGCCGTCGTTTTTGGCATCGTGCAGGTCTTCCACGGCCTGGGGGTACGGGCCTGGATTGGCCTGCGGCACGGCCACATGAAGCACTTTTGGGAGGCGGTCGGCTACCTGGGCGGCCTCTTGGGCTTGGTGATATTTTCTTACGAGTTCCTGACCAAGACCAGCAGCGCTCCGCTGAACATCCTGATGTATCTGGGCTTTGCGGTCTTCCTGCTGGGCATCGTCATGTCGCGAATGGTGCTGATGATAGCCGAGCTGCCCACCCAGGGCGGCCACATCCTCAGCTACATCCGTATCTACGCGGTCGGCGTGGCCGGGGCGATCATGGCTAATCTGGCCACCGACCTCGGGTTTTCGCTGGGTGAAAAGCTGGGCATCATCGGCATTCTTCTTGGTCTGGTGGCGGCCCTCTCGACCCACTTCACGATCCTGGCATTGACGCTGATGGGGCACGTCCTCCAGCCGATCCGTCTCATTTGGGTCGAGTTCTTCACCAAGTTCGGTTTCTACGAAGAATCGGGGCGGCCCTACCGCCCGTTCAAATCAGTCCGCAACGACGCGGGAAGCGTTTCTTAAGGAAGTTTTGATGAAAGGCAGTGGAGGTAGGATGATGAAGAAAGTTCTTACGACTCTGGGTGTGCTGGTTTTGGGTGCGATCGCGATGGCCGCGGAGAACGCCGCGGGCGGTGACGGCGGCATGGGCCGCGGCTTGGTGGCCGTGGGTATGGCGTTGGCGGTTGGTCTGGGCGCTTTGGGCACCGGTTGGGCGCAGTCGCGCATCGGTCCGGCGGCCGTCGGCGCCGTAGCCGAGAAGCCCGGTATGTTCGGTACCGCGATCATTTTCCTGCTCCTTCCGGAAACCCTGGTCATCTTCGGCATCGTCATTTCGTTCCTGCTGCTCGGCAAGCTCTAGCGCGGGTTTTTCGGACTTCGCCCGCGCCGCTGGCGGCAGCGGGCGAACCGTCACGGGAGGCGGTGCATGTCTAAACTCGAAACCATCCTCCAAGAGGAGGTACTCGCCGAGATCCAGCAGCTCATGGCCGAGGCCGAGGCGGAGTCGGAGCGGATAGTTACCGCCGCCAAGGAAAAGGCGGCGGCCATGGTGAACGCGCAAAAGCGCAAGCTAGAAGCGCAAAAGGCCGCCGAACTACATCGCGCCGAGAGCGCCGCGGAGCTGGCCGTTACCACGGCCCGCGTCGAAGCCAAGGGCAAGGTCATCGGCGAAGTGTACAAGCGGGTGCAGGAGCGCCTGCAGTCCCTGGCCGAAAGCCCTGAATACCCGACGATTCTCGAGCAGCTGGCGGCAGAGGCGGTGGCCGCTGTTGGCGAGGCTGAGGCGATCATAGTTTCTCTGGCTGACGAGGCGCGGCTGAGGGGCTGGGCCGAAGGCAA
This sequence comes from Thermaceae bacterium, assembly GCA_027023115.1. Taxonomy (GTDB): domain Bacteria; phylum Deinococcota; class Deinococci; order Deinococcales; family Marinithermaceae; genus Oceanithermus. The sequence goes on along the minus strand of JALVWZ010000315.1, from coordinate 2,115 downwards.
GGGTTTGCAACTGCGCACCGCGCCCGAGGTGAGTCTGGGCGTGGTGGCGGTTTCCAAGGGCGGCAAGACCCAGGTAGCCAATACCCTGCCGGACCGGCTCGAGCGCGCCTGGGAGACCCTCTCGGCTGGCGTTAGCCGGGTGCTGTGGGGATAGGAGGCCCAGGTGGCGGACGATTTTGGATATCTGAACGCACGGGTTAAGGTCCGTCGCGCCGAGCTGCTAACGGAGGGTTTCTTCCGCGAGGCACTCTCGCTGACCTTCCCCGACTTCCTCTCCGTGCTGGGCGACACCCCTTACGGCGAGGTCCTTTCTGGGGACGACCTGGGCGCGGTGGACCGGGCGGTCAGCCGCCACCTGCAAGAGGCGGTCGGCAGCCTGCCGGCTATGGTAAGCGGCCGGGCGCGCGAGATAGTCAGCCTGTTGCTGGCCCGCGCCGACCTAAACAACGTCAAGACCATCCTCCGGGCCAAGGAGCACGGCCTGAGCGCCGAGGAGGTGAAGGCTCACCTGGTGGGTGGCTCTTTGCCCGCAGGCGCCATCCAGGCGGCCATCGAGGCCCCCGACGCCGCCGGCGTGGCGCAGGCGCTCTACCTGGCCAACCACCCGCTCGGTCCGGCGCTGCGCCGGGCGATTGCCGCTGGTGAGTCGCTGGCGCAGATCGAGGTAGACCTCGACCGCGCCTTTTACCAGGCGCTCCGCAAGCAGGTAGAGCAGTACGACGACCAGTTCCTGCGCGACTACGTGGCCCTGGAGATCGACGCCCTCAACCTTTCTACTGCCTTCAAGCTGGCGCAAACCGGCTTGGGCGGCGAGCAGCCGACGCGCTACTTCGTTCCCGGCGGTCGCAGCGTGGACGCCGAGCTGTTCGGCCTGGTGGCTACCGGTGACTACGGCGCCCTCGACCGGCTAAATGGCACCCCGCTCGAGCCGGTGGTTGGGGTAAGCGACCTGGGCGATCTGGAGCGGCGGCTCCGCTGCCTGCTGCTGGAGCGGGCGCACGCCGGCGTATACGACGCCGACGGCGCCGGCGTGGTGACCGACTTCGTACGCGCCAAGGAATGGGAAGCGGCGCGGTTGCGCCTGCTGGCGCGGCGCGCTTTCTACAACCTGCCCGACGAAGCGGTGGAGCGGGAGGTGTTCTGCTCGTGAAGATCGCCGTATTGACCGACCCCGAAACCGCCACCGGCTTCCGCCTGGGCGGGCTCGAGGTGGTAACCGCGGGCCGGCACGACGAGGCCGCCCAGCGGCTTACCGAAATGGTCGAATCGCAAGAATACGCGCTGGTGGCCGTAGACGAGGGGCTCCTGCCCGACCCCTACGAAGCGGTCGAGCGCGCCATGCGCGGGCGCGACCTGCCCGTGCTGCTGCCGATCACGTCACTTGCCCAGGCCTTCGCCGCCGGTGAAGAAGACGCCACCGAGTACATGCGGCGGCTGGTCAAGTCGACGATCGGCTACGATATCAAACTTTAGCGGTACAAGGAGGCAAACGGGAATGATTCAAGGAACCATCAACAAGATCGCGGGCCCGGCCGTCATCGCCAAGGGGATGAGCGGCGCCCGGATGTTCGACATCTGCAAGGTGGGTGAGGAAGGCCTGGTAGGCGAGATCATTCGCCTCGACGGCGATACCGCCTTCGTGCAGGTGTACGAAGACACCTCGGGCCTGCAGGTGGGCGAGCCGGTCATCTCCACCGGCAACCCGCTGTCGGTCGAGCTGGGCCCCGGCATGCTGAACGCCATCTACGACGGCATTCAGCGCCCGCTCAACAAGCTGCAGGAAAAAACCGGCGACTTCATCGACCGCGGCGTGGTGGTGCACGCCCTCGACCGCGAAAAGAAGTGGGAGTGGACGCCCGCCGTCGCCGCCGGCGACGAGGTAAAGGGCGGCGACGTGCTGGGCACGGTGCCGGAGTTCCAGTTCACCCACAAGATCCTCGTGCCGCCGCTCGTTTCCGGCAAGGTCAAGTCGGTCAAGCCGGCGGGCGAGTACACCGTCGAGGAGCCGGTGGTCGTCTTGGAAGACGGCACCGAGCTGAAGATGTACCACCTCTGGCCGGTGCGCCGCGCCCGCCCCATCCGCTCCAAGGAAGACCCGGACGAGCCCTTCCTGAC
>JALVWZ010000314.1 GCA_027023115.1 Thermaceae bacterium | reverse complement strand
AACAACGCCATCGGCAAGGGCAAGACCCGAGACGACCACAAGCAGGTGGCCGACCAGCTCTACGCCGCCTACTCCAACGGCGTCGACATCCGCAAGCTGGTGGCGATCATCGGCGAAGACGCGCTCACCGAGAACGACCGCAAGTACCTCGAGTTCGCCGACGCCTTCGAGAAGTACTTCATCAACCAGGGGGCCGAGAACCGCGATCTGGAGCAGTCGCTCTCTTTGGCCTGGGCGCTCCTTTCCAGCCTGCCGCAATCGGAGCTGAAGCGCATCTCGCGCGACCACATCGGCAAGTTCTACGGCCAGAAGCTCGAAGAGGTTTGGGGCGAGGCCTAGCCGGGAGGCGACATGGAACAGATCAGCCCCACCCGGATGACCCTTTTGCAAAAGCGCAGCCAGCTGCAGCTGGCCAGCAAAGGGGTGGACCTGCTCAAGAAGAAGCGCGACGCGCTGGTGGGGGAGTTCTTCGCGCTGGTGCACGAGACTCTGGAGGCCCGCAAGAAGCTGGAGGCCGCTGCCAAGGACGCCTACTTCGCCCTTTTTCTGGCCAAGGCCTTTGACGGCCCGGAAACGGTGGACGCGCTGGCGGTGGGTATGCCGACGGTTGAGAACGTTAGCGCCGAGGTGGAGAACGTTTGGGGCACCAAGGTGCCCAAGATCTTCGCCGAGTGGCCGGCGGCCGGCGCGGCCAGCCCCATCGCCACGGGTGGGCAGACCCTGAAGGCGCAGGAGGCTTTCCGCCGTTTCGCCGAGGCCCTGGTGGAGGTGGCCAACACCGAAACGCGCCTGCGCCGCATCGGCGAGGAGATCAAGAAGACCACCCGCCGCGTCAACGCCCTCGAGCAGGTGGTGATCCCCGGCGTATTGCACCAGATGCGCTTCATCAAGTTGGTGCTCGAACAGCGCGAGCGTGAAGACACCTTCCGCCTCAAGCGCATCAAGGCCAAGAGCGAGAAGGAAGAAAAACAGGCCGCCACGGCCTGAACACGGTTCCCGTTTGCCAGGGCGCGGGCCAATGGCCCGCGCCCTATTCGTTTTAACGATTACTCGATTACTATCATCCGCAGGTCGTTGAGGTTGTTGTGGGTGGGGCCGGTGACCAGCAGGTCGCCCAGCTCGGCGAAGAAGCCGTAGCTGTCGTCGCGCTCCAAGTAGGCGCGCAGGTCGAGGCCGAGCGCCGCGGCCCGCGCCAACGTTTCGGGCGTGAGGAACGCTCCCGCGGCGTCCGAGTTGCCGTCTATGCCGTCGGAGTCGGCGGCCAGCGCCCAGACGCCTTCGCTTTCCAGGTAATGGGCCAGCCAGGCCAGAAACGCCTGGTTGCGACCGCCGCGGCCCGCCCCGCGCACCGTTACCGCAGCCTCGCCGCCGCTGACGAGCACCAGGGGCGGGGCGGCCGGAATGCGACGGGCGCGCGCCGACCGCACCAGTGCGGCGTGAAAGCGGGCCAGTTCGCGGGCCTCGCCCTCGAAGCGGTCGGAAAGCACCAATACTTCCCAGCCGGCTTCGCGCCAGTAGTTGGCGGCGGCCTCCAGCAGGTCGTAGTTGGCCAGGAGCACTTCGTTTTGGACCCGCGTGAAGAGGGGATCGCCGGGCTTGGGGGTTTCCAAGAGAGCGCCGGCGGCGCCCCGCTCGAGGTGGGCGCGCGCGGCCGGGGCGGTTATCCGGTAGCGATCGAGTACCGCCAGTGCGTCCGCGAAGGTCGTTGGGTCGGGCGCGGTGGGGCCGGAGGCGATGGTGCTGACGTCGTCGCCGGGAACGTCGGAGACCAAAAGCGCGGTCACGCGGGCGCGGGTGGCCTGGGCCAGGCGCCCGC
>JALVWZ010000313.1 GCA_027023115.1 Thermaceae bacterium | reverse complement strand
GGGTGCTGCACTCGGGGGCCTTCGTAACGCTGGCCGACGAGCTCTCTTACGCCGAGGCCTACCTGGCGCTCGAGCAGGCGCGGTTGGGCGAGCGTTTGCGGGTGGAGTGGATGCGGCCGCAGGACGAACTGCTGAAGTTGATGGTGCCGGCTCTGATCCTGGAACCTCTAGTTGAAAACGCCGTCGTCCACGGTATTGCTCCCAAGCCCGAGGGTGGCACCCTGCGGGTTTTGGTGGAGCGCTGGGGGCGCGAGCTGGTAATCCAGGTGCGCGACGACGGGATGGGCTTCGACCGGGAGGCCGCCGCGAACAAAGAGGGCTCCTCGATAGGGCTGGCCAACATAGACTCGCGCCTGCGCCTGCTCTACGGCGACGAGCACGGTCTATTGATCGAGTCGGAGCCGGGGCGCGGCACCCGGGTGGAGTTGCGATTGCCGCTGCCAGCGGGGTTGGAGGCGGGATGAAGATTTTGATAGTGGACGACGAGCGGCCGGCCCGCGAGGAGTTGCGCTGGTTGCTCGGGCAGCTGGACTCCGCCCTCGAGCCGGACGAGGCCGGCAGCGCCGCCGTCGCGCTCGACCTGCTGCGGCGGGGCGATTACGACGTGGTCTTCCTCGACATCAACATGCCCGGGTTGAGCGGCCTGCAGCTGGCCGAGTTGCTGGACGAACTACCCCGGCGGCCGCTCGTGGTCTTCGCCACCGCCTACTCCGGACACGCCGCCCGCGCGTTCGAGCTCGAGGCCGCCGACTACCTGGTCAAGCCCTTCGACGAGGTGCGCGTGGGGAAGGCCCTCGAGCGTTTGCGCCGCCGTCTCGCCGCGGCGCCCACGCCCGCACCCGATCCGCTCCGGCTCTGGGTGGAGCTCGAAAACGAGAACCTGAAGCCGCTCGACCTGGACGCGGTAGCCTGGTTCGAGGCGCGCGACAAGCAGGTCTTCGCTCACGCCCCCGGAGGGCCCTACCGCGTAAGGCAAACCCTGAAGGAGCTGGAGGCCTGGCTGCCGCCAAACTTCGCGCGGGTGCACAAGGCGGCCGTGGTCAACGTCGAGCACGTGGTAGAGGCGGTCCCCTGGTTTTCGGGCAACTACCGCCTGCGCCTGGAGGATGGCTCAGTCGTCAAGCTTTCCCGCCGTCGCGCGCCCGAGTTCTGGCGCCGCAGCGGCCGCGGCTAGCCTACTGTGAGCTCGTCACCACGCCGGCTATGCTACTGGCCTTGTCCAGGCCGCTGGCCAGCTCCTGCACGCTGCCGTCGGCCAGCGAAACCGCGTACACGTAGCCGGTGTTACCCGCCGAAACATAGATGTTATCGTCGTCTGCGGTCATGTAGGCCGATATTCCGTGCGGTAGGTGGGCAAACTCGGTCGCCGTGCCGCCGGCGCTGAACTTGAGAATCGTGCCGTTGTCGAGGCCCGTATAGTAGCTGCCGTCGTGGTAGGCAATGCCGGTTAGCCAGTTTGTAGACTGATCCGACAAGTCCTCGAGGGTAGAAACGCTATAGTCGTTTAGGTCAATCGCGAAGACGTGTTTATGACCGTCCTCGGTGATGACCAGTTTGCCGTCGACGACGACGCCGTCGAGGTTTTCGTACTCGTCCGCAGATGGGGTGAAGGCGACATCTTTCACCAGGTTGCCGTCAAAGTCTATGAAGTGCACCTTGTCCTCGCCGTTGTCGAGCAGAGCGATGCGGTTGTCGTCTATCACGACGTACCAAAGGGCATCGGGGTATGCGGGGTGGGTTATCGTTCCCGCCGGGTTGCCCTGCAGGTCGTAGACGTTTATCGTTTGCGAATCTGCATAGGCGTAGATCTTGCCGTT
>JALVWZ010000312.1 GCA_027023115.1 Thermaceae bacterium | reverse complement strand
CCCATGCTGCGGCGCACCTGTTTGGAGCCGGGCTCCATGCCGCGGGCGCGCATGTCCTGGCTGAACCCGCTGAGGAACGAAAGCGGCTGCTCGAAGCGCCGCGCCACGAAGGTTCCCGAGCCCTGGCGGCGCACCAGCACGCCCTCGGCCACCAGGCTGTCGAAGGCCTTGCGGACGGTCAGGCGCGAAACGCCCAGCAGGTCGGCCAGCGCCCGCTCCGCGGGTAGGGCACCACCCGGCTCGAGCTGCCCCGAACGGATCATGCGCAAGACGTGCTCGCGCAGCTGTTGGTAGAGCGGCGTCTGCCCCCGGCCGTCGAGTTGCAGACGCCGCCAAACTTCGTGTAAATCGTCACCGTTACGCATCAACCCATACTATACCACTCGCAGACCACTTTTCTTGCCCATTTTGGCGGACAGGGGTATACTTCCCCTAGCAATGGGCAACTCCGCGGGTACGACCACTCTGAGAAAAATGGGAGAAGCGGCGGCTCCGTTGCTGAATAAAGCCGTCAGTCCTCACCTGCCCGGGGCGGCCCTGGGTATCGTAGACCGTTTGGGCGAGAGGTATACATTGGTTCTCGGCCTGGCTCAAAAGGTGCCCGCAGAACGCCCCCTCGCAGCTAGCGACTACTTCGACCTGGCCAGCCTGACCAAGGTGCTCTTCACCCTGCCGCAGGTCATGAAGCTGGTCGAGGAAGGCCGGCTCGACCTGGACGACCCGCTCAGCGCCCACCTGCCCGAGGCCGGCTGGCTGCAGGAAGACCCGCCGCTGGCGCGCGTTAGCGTCCGCCAGCTGCTCGGTCACCAGGCAGGTCTGCCCGCCTGGGTTCCCCTCTACACCTGGGGCGCGGACGCGGCCACCCTCAAGGCGCGCCTCCTGCAGGAGCGCTGGCCGCTGGCCAGACCCGTCTACTCCGATATTGGCTTCATGCTGCTGGGTCTCTTGCTGGAAAGGCTGCGCGGCCGCGAGTTGAGCGGCTTCGAGCTGCCGGCGGGGCTCAGCTTTTCCCCGGACCCGGCCCGCAGCGTCGCGACCGAGCACTGCCCCTGGCGCGGCCGGGTGCTGGTGGGCGAAGTGCACGACGAAAACGCCGCCGCCCTGGGCGGGGCGGCCGGTCACGCCGGCCTGTTCGGCACGCTGGACGGCGTGCTGGACCGGGCCCACGCCTGGCTGACCACCGGCGAGCTTTCGCCCGCCGCTCACCAGGCGGTGCTGGAACCGCAAAGCGAAGAGCGCCTGCTCGGTTGGGTGCGCCGTCACCCCGGCTGGTCGGGCGGCTCGCTGGCCAGCCCCGGCGCCTACGGCCACACCGGCTTTACCGGCACCGGCGTTTGGATAGACCCCGAACGCGGCTACGCCTGGACGCTGCTCACGAATCGCGTCCACCCCAGCCGCCATCAGCCCAATCCCCTGCCCGAGCTGCGGCGCGCCGTGGGCAACGCCCTGGCCGCCGCCTGGAGGCCGGCATGAGCACCGAGGGCGTGGCCGTTCGTTACCAGGGCCTGGACACCTGGCCCGATGCCGAAATTCTAGAAGCCTTTCTCGAGCGCCAGTTCTCGGCGCTGGCGGCGGTAAAGCCGGCGCTGCCCGCCATCGAGCGCGCCGCTGGCGGCGCCGCCGAACGCCTTGGTAACGGCGGCCGCCTGGTCTACGCCGGCGCGGGCACGTCCGGGAGGCTGGCCGTGCTGGACGCGGTGGAGCTGCCGCCAACCTTCGGCTGGCCCAACGAACGGCTCCTCTACCTGCTGGCCGGGGGCGAAAAGGCGCTGGTGCGCTCCGCCGAGTCAGCCGAAGACGAGGCAACCGTCGGGGCGCGCCT
>JALVWZ010000311.1 GCA_027023115.1 Thermaceae bacterium | reverse complement strand
CAGCGTTTTGGCGGCGCTCAAGAAACTCGGCTACGACGCCACCCTCGAAAAGAGCGGCGCCGGCGTGCCGCAAATTCGTATCAACGCCGCCAACGACTATGTGATCTACCTCTACTTCTACGACGAGGACAAACACCACCCCGGCTACGAAGGGTTGCAGCTTTCCACCAGCGTTTCGCTCGACGGCGCGATCGATCTCGACGACCTCAACTATTGGAACCGCCAGCACCGCTACGCCAAGGTCTACCAAGACGGCGAAGACAGCGTTGCCCTGGAAAGCGACCTCGACTTGGCGGTGGGGGTGGTGCTGAATAGCGCCTTGAAGGAGTTCATGAAAAAGTACCTGGACAACCTCGATTCCTTCAGCCTGGAAATCGTAGGCCGCTAGGCCGTCGGCAAAATGAGATGGGCAAAGCCCATCTCATTTTTTTATCGCGAGTCCGTGGTCTACTGGCCGCGAGATGGCGAGCGTACCCGTAACCACCTGGAAGTCTTTGGCGGTACCCAACGAACACGGCGGCTGGGGGTTTACCCTCGAGCCGGTCATCCTCGGTCTGCTGGTGGCGCCGGCGGCCGCCGGCTGGGGGCTGGGGCTCTTTGCTCTGGCCAGCTTCTTCGCCCGCCACCCCACCAAGATTGCTCTAGGCGACCTGCGGCGCGGCAAGCTATACCCGCGCACCAAGATGGCCGCCGGCTTCGCCCTGCTCTACGGCGCGCTGGCGCTGCTCGGCTTGCTGGCGGCCTGGCTGGTTGGCGACCGCTCGTTCGTCTGGCCGCTGCTGGCGGCGACACCCTTCGTAATCGCCCAGATAACCCTCGACGGTCTGGGCAAGGGGCGCACCTTCTTTGGCGAGCTCACCGGCGCGCTGGCGATGGGCGGCATGGCCACGGCCATCATCCTCGCCGGCGGCGCTCACTCGCTACTGGCCTGGGGAGCCTGGCTGGTGCTGGCCACGCGCGCTTTGATAGCGGTGCGCTACGCCCGGGCGCAGGTGCGTCGCGCCTATGGCAAGCCTGTCAGCAAGATCTCCACCGTTTCCACCGCCCTGCTGGGGGTGGCCCTGGCGGCCGCCGGGGCCGCTTTGGGCGTGGCCCCCTGGCTGGGTGTGCTGGCGGTGGCCCTGCTGGCCGTTTACGCGGTCTACATGCTCGATCAGCCACCGGTTACCGCCCGGCACGTCGGCTGGAGCCAGATGTTCTTCGGCTGGCTGGTGGCCATCCTGACCGCCGTGGGCATCACCATGGGCTGGTAGCCGGCGTTGCAGCTACGTCGACCAGAAAAAGGACCGGCCGCGCGGCCGGTCCTTTCGTTGCGCCGGTTCAGCGACCCGGCGGCAGGAAGGTGAGCGAGTCGCCGTTCTTGAGGCGGGTCGCCAGGCCCTCCAGGTAGGCCACGTCGCGGCCGTTTTTGAGCACCGTCCAGTTGTTCTTGAAGCGCCAGCGCACCACCTCTTCCATCCAGCCGGCGTGCTCCTCGGCGTCGAGGACCGGCTCGAGGGCGATGTCGCGCAGCTCCGGCCGGAAGGCGAAGGTCTTTTCCAGCGCCTCCCGCACGGTGCCGCCGTCAACGCGCACCGTGAGCGGCTCCGGCAACGCCGGCAACGCCAGACCCAGGGCGTTGACGCGCACCGCGGCCCGCCCGCGCTCGAGCGCCACCGCGGCGTCGTAGCCGAGGCGCATCATCTCCTGCTGCACCGCCAGGTAGCCGCTCCACAGGCCCAACCGCTCCGCCGGCACCACGCTGCTGAACATCCGCAGGATCAGGCTCAACGAGAGGCTGACCCACTCCGGCGGCACGAAGTGGCGGCCAGGCCCGTAGCCGGCGTGGACGCGGCCGGCGTGGAACAGGTAGCGGGCGAACTCGTCGGAGGTGTCGACGCCGATGGTGCGCCCGATCCAGCCGCTAAAGAAGGTGCGCCGCAGGTAGAGCTCGTCTTCGGGGATGCGCCCCTCCCAGCCGAGCGCCTTGGCGGTGGGGGCGTAGCGCGAAAGGTGGTCGTAGGCGGCGGCCACCCAGTCGGCGGCGTGGGCTAGTAGCGGCTCGCCGTCGAGGTACATCTCCCGCTTGGCTGCTTCGTTCAGACCCACGAAGGCCAGCTGCTCGCGCATCTGCGTTTCGGGAAGCTGGGGCAGGTCCAGTATCTCGGTCCAAACCGGTTTTTCAACTTTCTTTTGTGTCGCCATGTTTCTCCCTCGCTTCCCTGAGTTTACGCAATTTCCACAGCATTTGATTAGTAACCACTCGCTGCTGCATCGCGTAAACGAAGATCGCCACCCCACCAAGCTGCAAGAGCGCGCTCAGCACCAAGGCATCGTGCAGCGCCGGCGCAGGGTGGGCCAGGTAGAAGGGCTCGCAGAGCAGGCGCAGGAGCAGGCCGCCGTTGAGCGTCAGCAGGGTGGCCAGCTCGAGCCCGGGCTGTTTTAGCTGGCCCGGCCGCGGCATCATCCAGTAGGCCACGCCGAAGACCATGTTGGCCATGAAGCCCACCAGCCCGGCGTGGACGTGGGAGCTGCGCAGGTAGCCCGTCCAGGCCGGTTCCAGATAGAAGAGAAAGCCCAAAACCGCGGCGTAGAGCAGGTAGAAGAGCGAGGCGCGGATAAAGAGGAACTCGTAGTAGAACATCTAGCGCACCACTAGCACCGGCCCCACCGCCCGCCTGAGCACCACTTCGGCGGTCGAGCCCAGCAGCAGGTTGCGGATCAGTCCCTTGCCGAAAGCACCCATCGCCAGCAGGTCGTTGGGGCTCTGGGCCTCGAGAATGCGCTCGTCCGGCTCGCCGCCGGCGGTTTCGACCTCCACGGTAACGCCGTGGTCCTCGAGGTAAGAAGCGGCTTCGGCGGCCAGCTCTTCGGCCTTGAGGGCGTCGTCGTGAACGGTCAGGACGGTGGTCGGCAGGTTGAAGTCGGCGGCCAGCTCGGCAGCGATGTGCATTGCGCGGGTAGCCGGATCGGAGCCGTCGTAGGCCAGCAGGATCCGCTGCGGCCGGTTGGGCTCCAGCGCCGCCACCACCACCGGCGTCGGCGAGGTGCGCACCACCCGCTCGGTGGTCGAGCCCAGGCCGGTGGCCTCGTGCCCGCTGGCCTCGCCGGCGCGGCCGATTACCACCAGGTCGGCGGTGCGCGCCTCTTCGTCTATCACCTGGTAGGGAACGCCGGTGCGGATGACCGGTTCAACCTTCACGCCGGCGCTCTCGGTCTCGCGGCGAACCCGCTCCAGAACGGCCTCGGCGCGGGCGGTAAGCACCTTTTCGATCTCCTCGTGGTAGACCGGCATGGGTATGCTGATCGCCCCCCAGTCCATCAGCTCGGGCATGCGGATCAGCCGTATGTCGCGGACGTAGAGCACCTCCAGGCTGGCCTCGGCCTCGTACGCCAGCCAGGAAGCCAGTTTTTCGGCCGCCAGCGCCGGTTTGGAGCCGTCAGTGGCTAAGAGTATGCGTTTGATCATAAGAAAACCTCCCCTGAGCCCATTCTACGCGCCAGATTCCCAGCCGTCCGGGGCGCGCGGCCGCTCGACGCCGGTCTCACGACTTTCTGTGCCTGCGCCGGCTCGCTGCGTGCTACAATTCGGGTTGTGTTTTGGGCTGGCAACGGGCGTGGCCGCCCGGGTGAAAGAAAACTGGTGCGCCCGACAGGATTCGAACCTGTGGCCTTCGGCTCCGGAGGCCGACGCTCTATCCAACTGAGCTACGGGCGCACTCAGCAACCGTCAATCTAGCACCGCCCGAAGGAGGACGTCAAGTGAAAATAAGCAAAAAGGCGATCAACATCATATTCGGCATTCTGGCCGCGGCCTTCGCCCTCGGCACGATTTTTTTGTTCACTCCCAAGGGCAATCCGCAGCAGAACGGCCGCGTGATCCTCTACGTGAACGGCAAGCCGATCTACGAGCTGGAGCTGATGCGCAAGGCGCAGACCAACCCGCTGTTTACCCTCAACCCCACCGGTGCGCTGCGGCCGCTCATCGACACCTACTTTCTGGAGCAGGTGATTACCCTCGAGGCCCTCGACCAGGACGCCTCCCGCATCCGCGTGTCCAGCAGCGAGGTCAAACAGCAGGTGGACCAGCTGCGGCAGCGCCTCGGCGCCACCGACCGTCAGGCGTACGACCGCTTCCTGCAGAGCATTGGCTATACCGATAGCCAGTTGCGCGACGAGATCCGCACCCAGATCCGGATCCAGAAGCGCATCGACGAGATCCGCAAGAAGGTCAAGCTGACCGACGAAGAAGCCCGCTTCTACTACGAGCTGCACAAAGCCAAGTACGCCGCCGAGGACCGGGTCAAGGCCCGTCAGATCGTCCTCGACGACAAGGCCAAGGCCGAAGAGGTCTACAAGAAGCTCCTCGGCGGGGCCGACTTTGCCGCGCTGGCGCGCCAGTACTCCAAGGTGGGCGCCGAACAGGGCGGCGCGGTGGGCGCCGAACCCGGTTCCAGCGAGCCCGGACCGGTCACCCGGCTGGTCTTCCCCACGCCGGTGGCCGAAGCGGTCTTCTCGCTCACGAACGGCGGCCTGACTCAGATTATCGAGGCCGGCGGCCGCTACTACATCGTCAAGGTCGAAGAGTACCTGCCCGGCGGCGACCGCCCCTACGAGGAGGTGGCCGACCAGGTCAAGGAAGACGCCCTGCAGGTCAAGCAGGCCGGCGTGGTAGACAACTACATCCGCGAGGTGCGCAAGCGCGCCGTCGTCAAGTTTGGCGAAGGGGACCTGCCCTACGAGTACAAGAACCCGGTGGTCGCCAAGGTGGGCGACCAGGAGATCAAACTGGCCGACGTCTCGCAGGTGGTCTTTGCCGACCAGCAGGTGGGCAGCCTGATCCAGCAGGGGCTCGGCGACCTGGCGGTGCAGTTCTTCTACCCGACCGTCACCGACCAGCTAATCACCCAAGACCTCCTCGTTCAGCAGGCCAAGGCCTCGGGTAAACCATTCATCGGCACCCCGGCGCAGATAGCCCAGGACGTCCAGCTCTGGAAGACCAAGGACGCTACCATAACCCCCGAAGAGGTCAAGAAGTACTACCAGGAGAACATCGAGCGCTTTACCATTCCCGCTTCGGCGACCGTCGAGACGGTCAGCTTCAACGACAAGGAAACCGCCGAGAAGTTCCGCGAAAAACTGATCGCCGGCGATCCGCTGACCGAGCTGGCCAAGGGTCTGGGCGGCAAGGTCGACGACCTGGGCACGGTCAACCCCGGCAAGTTGCCGCCGCTCGTAGACCAGCTGGTCTTCGCCTCCAAGGCTCCGTTCGCCAGCGCTGGCGAGTGGCAGGTATCGGAAGTCATCGAGGTTCCCGGCCAGGACGGCAAGAAGGTCTACCAGGTAGTCCTCATCAAAGACCGCAAACAGGCCATCACCAAGACCTTCGAAGAGGTCAAGCCAGAAGTCGAAAAGCTGGCGCTGGCGGCCAAGCGGGCCAAGCTGGCGGCGGAGTGGATCGAGAAGCTCAAGAAGGAGACCCCGATAGAGAACAAGATCGTCGAGGTCATTCAGAGCCTGGCTCCCAAGAAAGAGGAGCAGTCCACTACGGAGAAGAAGCCGGCAACCGAGCAAGAGGCTCCCGCGGGCAAGACCTCATCCGGCGAGGAGAAGCCGGCGGCGCCAGCAAGCGGCAACTAGCCATCACGATAGGCGGTTGGCCGGCCTACGGGCCGGCCAACTTGTTATAGAATGGGACCATGCAAAACGCCTCGGGGCTCGAGCGCGCGTTTCGTAAGGTTCGCCTTCTGCTCGAGGGCGACGAGCGCAGCCCGGGCCTTACCCGCCAGGATCTCGAAAGAATGGTCGGCTACCCGGAGCGCGGCGAAGGCCCGCTGTCTTACACCCTGCCGCCCCAGGAAGGGTTGGAGGGCGTACGCGCGGTGCGCTTCTTCTATTACCCCAAGGACCCGGAAGTCACGCTGATCATCGAGGTCGAAGACCTTGACGGGCGGCGTCACCTGCGCCACCTGAAGTGGAACGGCCTGGCCTGGATCTCCCCGCCCAGCGGCCTCAAGTCGGAGCTGGTGCCGACCCGCGAGGTGCTGCCCGAAGGGTACGTCGAAATAGGCGGCGACTACTTCGTCGGCTTTTCCTCCGAGGAGGCCCACGATCTGGCCGAGCGGATCTACCTGGGCGAGGCCGGCGGCCAAAAATACCTCCTCTGCCCGAGCGACTCGACGCGCATCTTCTATAGCGCGTCGGTTGCGCCGGCGAGCTTGATATGCCCCATTTGCGGCAGCACCTCGCTGCTCTTCAAGTCGATCCCGCTGGACGTTTCCCGGCGCCCGCAGGCCGAGCGGCAGGCGAGCGAGGCCCACCTCGAGGCCAAGATCGAAACCCTGGTGGAGCAAAACCGCGAGCTTTCAAAACAACTTTCCGAGCTCATCAGCCTGCTCAAGCGCGGCATGAAATAAACCGCCTGCGAGCGCCCGGCATCACCAAAAACGCGGCGCTCTACCTGGGCCGGTTCGCATGACCCGGGACGCCGTTCTAGCTGTAAGGTTCGAACACGTTATTCACCCTCGACGCCACGAGGGCATCCCCTCGTCACCCCAGCGAAAGCTGGGGTCCAGGACCGTTTCAGAAGTCACGGTAGGGGTTTTTGTGTCCCCACCTTTGTTTTTCACGACCTCCACGAACGACGGAGACTGCGCCGCTCTGGACTGGCTCGCGCGAGCCAAAGGCTCGCCCCGCTGGAATGACGGCCTTTAGTTTTGCTTTATGTAATACGTACCGCATCATCCCGGACTTTGCGAACGGCGTGTTGGGAAGTTACATCTAGCCGGCCCCCTGCCCCCGGTTGAAGCACGCTTTTCGCACCCCAACCTCCGCCATGCGCAAAAACCCGGGGAGGATTACCCCCGGGTTCGGAGAAGTTGCTTACGGGAGGCGCCTTAGCGCCGGCATCAACCAGAAGCGTTGAGCGCCAAGGCTAGCCGTGGCTGCGCAGCGGGAACATCTGCTGGGCTTCCTCGTGAACCATCCGCTGAACCAGCGCCGGCGGCATGCCGACCACGTTCTGCAAGGCTTCTTGCCAGGCCACTTCGTAACCGTAAGAGATGATGGCTCCCAGCGTCGCCGCCAGGCGTATGAAGGCTTCGGTGATCTTCTCGGCGTTCTCGTGGCCCGAGAACTTCTTCATCACGAACAAAACCAAATAGTCGAGCATGGCCAGCATCATCGGGTTGCTGACCTGGCGCACCACGTGCACCGGCCCGACGAAGGCCAGCCAGGCGAAGAACTTGTCGTCGTGGGGGCCGTTGACGACGTGGGCCAAGAACTCGCCCAGGGTCTTCTCGCGCTCGGCGCGCTCGCCCTCTTCGAAGACCGCCCGGGTGGGCTCGTGGGCGAAGAGGGTGTCGTAAAAACCGGTAACGAACTCGCCGGCCAAAGGCAGGATCAGGTCGGCATGGGCCTTGATGATCTCGGCGTCTTCGGGGCGGAAGCGCGTCGAGGGCGGCATGTCGTTTATTGCCTTTTGGGCTACCTCGTGGAAATCCACGACCTACCTCCTAGAGGACCTGCGCCAAGCGGGCGGCGAAGCTGCGGGCTTCGAGGTGGATAAGGCCGAGGTTGGCGTCGGCGGGGGCGGAAACGGCGAGGACGCCCTTCTCGCCGGCGGCGTAGACCACGAAGTAGCCCTGGTTGCCGCGGACGATGGTCTCTTCGAGCATGCCCAGGTCGGTGGTCTGGCTGATGCGCTTACCAAGACCGAGGGCGGTGGCGGCCATGGCGGCTACCCGCGGGGCGTCGGCGGCGTCGTGGACGATGGGCAGGCCGTCGGTGGAGGCCACCACTATGCTGCGAAGCTCGGGCAAGGCCTGTTTTAGCTCCCTCAAGATTCCCTGTAATTGTTCTTGCTTGGTCATTTTGATCACTCCCCTTTATCTACTTATTGATTGCAGCCGGTATTTCTGCCGGTTGAACCCTATCTCTAACTAGCCGCCTCCTCGGCGGCGATGAGCTCGACCAGCCTGATGAGCGGCTTGGCAGCGCTCTGCGGATTCTTGGCGTTGATGCCCACCACCCGCTCGAGGGGAACGCCAAAGAACGGCGCTACTTCCTCGGGGCCCCAGACTGGCGGCTGGTCCTGCCGGGTAACGCCCAGCACGTAGGGGACCGGCTGCCGCGAGGTCAGGTAGTCGAGCAGGCGCCGGGCGGGCACGAAGTCTTCGGGCTTGTCGCCGCGGATTAGCAGCAAGAGCCCCAGCGCGCCTTCGGAGAGGACGTCCCACATGAAGTCGAAGCGGTCCTGGCCGGGGGTGCCAAAGAGGTAGAGCAGCTGGTCGCCCAGATGGATGGTGCCGTAGTCCATCGCTACGGTGGTGGTTG
>JALVWZ010000310.1 GCA_027023115.1 Thermaceae bacterium | reverse complement strand
GCGATTACGGCGGCAGCGACCACTACTGGACCATACGCGCCCGGTCCAATCTCGAAAACGGGTTACGGCTGAGCGCCGGCTACCTGGGAGGCGAGAGGAGGCCGGTTGGCGTTACCTTATACGAAGACTTAGCCGAAAGTTGGTACGACCCGCCCAACGAGGTAAAAGAGGCCTTCGCGAGCTTCGACCCAAAACGCAACCTCATCCGCATGGTATTGGCGACCCCGGCGCTCTTCGAACACGGTTGGAAACCCGCCTGGCTGAGCAAAGAGACGGGCTCTCTGCAACTGCCGCGCGGTCTGGCCAACGTCAAACTCCGGCTGGTAGCCGCCGCCGTGGGGCGCAGAGAGGCGGTTTCGGGCTGGAACCTGCGCACGAACCAACCCAAGCCGGTGCGCTGGGCCGTTCCCGCGGGCAGCGTCTACTTTTTCGAGGTTGCAGAAGGAGACCCGGCAGCGGTTCTGAAGAGCTGGATGAGGCCAGTAAGCGACAGGGAGCAGGACAGAAAAGATGGTTTCGGGCTAGCAGTCTGGGGCATTGGAGGATACGCAGATGAAAACTAAAGCCTTTTTCTTGCAGGCGCTCACCCCCGTTCATCCGGGTACCGAGCAAAGCGTCGAGAGTGTGATAGACCTGCCGGTAGCCAGGGAAAAATCCACCGGCATTCCCATCATCCCCGCCAGCACTATCAAAGGAGTGTTGCGGGGGCGCTACGAAGACGAAAAACTGGCAAAAGAACTTTTTGGGTACGCACCCGAAAGTGGCAACGACGAGAAAGCTAGAAGAGCAACCGAGTCTGATAAAATGGGTATAGAGCACGCGCCCGAAAGTGGCAACGACGGAAAAGCGGCTAGCCTGACCTTTACCGATGCCCGCCTGCTGCTGTTGCCGGTGCGCTCCTTCTGGGGCGGCTACGCACTGCTCACTTCCCCATCCATCATTTCTCGCTGGCGGCGCGACGCCCAACTACTCGGCATCCCAGCGCCCTCTTTCGAGCCGGTAACCTTGTTCAATGACTATCGCATTTTACTGCCTTCGAACAGTGCCCTACCACAACCGCTGGGTCAAGGAAAGGCTGAGGCGGAAAGCGACGCGGACCTAGCGGTAGTGTTGGAAGATTTCGACTTCAAGGCCAAGCCTCTCCCCGAAGGCTGGGCCCACAGATTCGCCAGTACCATTTTTAGTGACCCGCGCGAGGTGGAAAACGTAGAGCGGCACCTAGCAGTGGTTAGCGACAGCGTCTTCGCCCATTTCGCACGTCATGGGCTCGAGGTAATCGCCCGCGTCCAGCTCGACCCCCAACAGAAGACCGTGAAAGAAGGCCCCTGGTACGAAGAAAACGTTCCCGCCGAGGCCATCTTCTCGTTCTTCGCTCTAGCCGAGCATGAAGATTACCTAGCAGAAGTGAAGAAGCACGCCCTCTTGCAGCTGGGCGGCCAAACCAGCATAGGCAGGGGGCTGGTAAGAATCCTGGAGGCGGCCCATGGGAAATAGAGGCACCAAACGCAAACCCCGCGGCCGCCGCTACCTGGAGTTAGCGCACGCTCGCATTTACGACTTTAACGATGCCAACGCCAAGAGCGCCGAAACCCTTAGCCGGTACAGGGTCATCTGCCAGGAGTTCCCGGTAATGGTGCTCAGTAACGGCCTCTCTCAGGCCGTCGCCTTCGCCATGTCCAAGATGGGCAATAAAGAAGGCCTTCCCGCGGCCTACACCAGGCTATTGGAGGACGTTGCCGCGATTCTTGATCTGCCCGACAAAGACTCGTCGGCTACACCCATTGACACGCTCAAAGGCATTTCAGAAGCCGATACGCCAACCTACATGCTCTACACCCAAAACGTTCTTAGCGCCTGGGTTTACTTCAAACGGCTATCCAAGAGCCTGCTCGACGTGGAGGAGCAATGATTCGCGCAGCCAGAAAGAGCGCCTTAGACCTTGTAAGCGACAGCTTGAAGAAACTCGATTTTGGCAATCCCGGGCTGGTGCTGGCAAAGTTTCTGGAAGCTCAGCCGAATCCCGACAAAAGCGAGTCTGGCAAAGACGCCGCCATACGCCTCATCGAACAGGTTAGCGCCTGGTCCCCTACCAGCGACTACGAAAACGCCTATACCCGCTGGCTGGAGGCGGTAAAAACGTTCGGGCAACCGCTAATTCTCAGTGCCAAAGCCATTACCCCCCTCGCCATCGGCCTGGGGAACTCCTCGCCCCTGGAAAACGGCCTGGCGCTCAACAAGACCTATGGCACCCCCTACTTGCCCGGCAGCGCTCTAAAAGGCCTGCTCCGGCGGGTAGCCCAGAGGCAAAACGTGCCCGCCGAGGCCCTCGAGGTGCTGGCAGGCACCACCGAAAGCGCCGGGCACGTAATCTACTGGGATGCCTGGCTCGATCCAAGCTCCCCCGTTACTAAACCCTTCCAGGCCGACGTTATTAACACTCATCACCCGAAGTACTACGGCCAGCGGGGTCAGGAGCCTCCTAGCGACTTCGACGACCCCACCCCCATAGCCTTCGTTAGCATCAAACCCGGGGTGAAGTTCACCATAGCCTTGTCCAGCACCAGCGAGAATGCCAAACCTTGGCTCGACCTCGCCGCCAAACTGCTCGTTTGGGGCTTGCGAAACCTGGGCGTTGGCGGCAAAACCAATGCCGGGTACGGCTATTTAGACGCCAAAGTGGAAGCCTCGGACGAAGAAAAAGCCGCCATGGCGGAAAGAGCCAAAGAGCTGCTCGAACAGTATCAGGGCCAAATCGAAAGCATAGACGCCCCCGGCAAAATCTCAATGGCGAATAAGATCGTCCGAGAACTTGGCAAGGAGCCCCCTGGAGCCCGCAAGCCGGTCTTGCTCGTCCTGAAACAGCAACTCGAAAGCGCCGGTATATGGGACGAAGGCAATTACCGGATAAGAAACATCATCAAACTTTTGGAGGAATGATGAACGACAACGCTAGTGCGTCGGAAAAGCTGTTGATCGTCACTTTTTTGGGCAGGGACGACAAGCTGGACGAGGTAGAGTACTGCCTGGTTGAAGATCAGTGTGTTCAATCCAACAGGCTGGTGGTGGCCCTGAGCGAGTGGTACCCTGACGCTCAAGTTGTCGCTCTCGTTACCGAAGAGACCGAGCCCCAAATACCCCAGCTAGAGGAGCGCGTTGGCAAAGAAGTGCGCCCAGTGATCATACCAAGCGCTACAAACGAAAGAGATTACTGGGTCATCTATTCTAAGTTGTCTAGTGCGCTCTTAGGTAACGCCACAAATGGCGAGAAAATTGAGGTGATATTCGACATCACCAACGGCTTTCGCTCGCTGCCCTTTATTGGCCTGCTGGCGCTGGAGTTCTTGCAATCCGCCAACGAAATATCAATCAAACACATCTATTACGGCGCGAGAGACGATAGCCCAGACGACCAAGTACCGGTCTACGACCTCGAGCCGTTTCAGTCCATGCTCGAATGGTCCGAAGCAACCACGCGCTTCATCGAAACCGGTGACGCCCGCAAGCTTGTAAAGGTCATGCGCCACGATGGTTCCCTGCCGCCCCAGCTAATAGGCAACGAAAGCGCTTTGGCTAAACTGCGAGAACTCGCGGATTCGCTCAGTGAGTTTAGCGAAAACATATTTCTGCAAATGACCTTCAAGGCGGGCCAGAGCGCCGCGAAGGCTGTAAGCAATATTGAGGGCATCGAGAGCATGGGTGCCGAGATTGGGCCTATTGGCCTGCTGCTCGATAAGATCAAAACGAGCCTACAACCTCTGGCCTTTAAGGGGAAGAAGGACGAAGACCGCGAAATAGTTAGAGCCCTCCTCAACATGATTTTCTGGTATCGCCAGTACGGCTACATTGAAAAGTCCGCCAGCCTGCTAAAAGAATGGGTTTTTCTGGCATGCAAACTCCTAGACTCCCCGCCAAAACAAGTATTGGACAGGAACTCATGCAACAATAAACTACTTGCATCTATAAGTCCGGAATTGCACGGCATATTTACAGAAGTGAAAAATATCCGCGACCCGAGCGCCCACATGGGGATACCCCAACAAGCTTCGAGCGATGCAAACACTCTTACCTACGGCCAGGCCATTGAGGTCTTGGATGAGCAGCTAATCGCCTTGCTCGAGTTCGCGGAAGAGCACGACCTTGGCCTTAGCGATAGTTGGTTTGCGCGAACCCCAAGTAACCACTAAAACCCCGGGAGGTTCGCGAAACGGGATTTTTCCCGTGGGGATCTTGAAAATCCAGTTTCAGGTGCAAGCCAAGCACCTTCGAAAAGGGCGCTTGGCGGGAGGTTCGCGATTTCGCCACTCCCAGCCCGCTCTAGGACGTGGTTTATAATGGGTACCGTTGCACCGGCCCGAAAGGGCCGGTGAGGATTGAAACACCCCAGCAGCGGAATATTCCACCCAAAAAGTTGCGTTGCACCGGCCCGAAAGGGCCGGTGAGGATTGAAACAAGCTGTTCACAAGGTGTTTTTTGCGGGTTGGGGTGTTGCACCGGCCCGAAAGGGCCGGTGAGGATTGAAACCTTTTTGGCGTAGTAAACGGTTTTGGGGCTTGGTCATGTTGCACCGGCCCGAAAGGGCCGGTGAGGATTGAAACCAGGCCTTGATTATGCCATTCGATCCATTCATAGCGTTGCACCGGCCCGAAAGGGCCGGTGAGGATTGAAACCATGAACTGTGTCACAACATACGACCCTGCCGTCACGTTGCACCGGCCCGAAAGGGCCGGTGAGGATTGAAACACGTTGTCCCCGTCACTTTCCAGTTCCAGCTTGTGTTGCACCGGCCCGAAAGGGCCGGTGAGGATTGAAACAAGTCCCTGGCGATGCGGACGCGGTCCCACTCGCCGTTGCACCGGCCCGAAAGGGCCGGTGAGGATTGAAACGCCTTCGCCAGCGGCGACCGGCTCGGTGGGTTTGGGTTGCACCGGCCCGAAAGGGCCGGTGAGGATTGAAACTGGACGCGAAATCGTAGAGTTTGCGCAGGTGTTTGTGTTGCACCGGCCCGAAAGGGCCGGTGAGGATTGAAACCCACTGACGCACGGGGCCTACGTCAAGATCTGGCAGGTTGCACCGGCCCGAAAGGGCCGGTGAGGATTGAAACCTCAGTCCGGCGGCCTCCCTCAGCTCTCGTAATCTGGTTGCACCGGCCCGAAAGGGCCGGTGAGGATTGAAACACCTGATACTCGGCGTCTATGACGGACGCGGTAGTTGTTGCACCGGCCCGAAAGGGCCGGTGAGGATTGAAACGCGGATATTGTAGAAATAGAAGTTAATCCCGATACGTTGCACCGGCCCGAAAGGGCCGGTGAGGATTGAAACGAGCTCGGACGTCAGCCGCTGCAGTTTGAGGTAAGTTGCACCGGCCCGAAAGGGCCGGTGAGGATTGAAACACGGACGGCAGCTGCAAGGGCAATCCGGGTCCGGGGTTGCACCGGCCCGAAAGGGCCGGTGAGGATTGAAACTTGCGTTGCCGTCCCCCCGCGGGTAACTGGCCGTCGTTGCACCGGCCCGAAAGGGCCGGTGAGGATTGAAACTCCTCGTCGGTATGCAGCTCTACAATTGCATCGTCGGTTGCACCGGCCCGAAAGGGCCGGTGAGGATTGAAACTCCTCGTCGGTATGCAGCTCTACAATTGCATCGTCGGTTGCACCGGCCCGAAAGGGCCGGTGAGGATTGAAACTCAAAACCGGAGAAAGCTGTACGGGCGGGCGTGAGGTTGCACCGGCCCGAAAGGGCCGGTGAGGATTGAAACGCTCGTGTGTGGGTCGGATCTGGGCCAGCGCCGCTGTTGCACCGGCCCGAAAGGGCCGGTGAGGATTGAAACTTTTTGTCAATAAAAAAAACGGGGGCCATTAGGCGTTGCACCGGCCCGAAAGGGCCGGTGAGGATTGAAACTCGGTCCGGATATGGGCCGAGCAGGTGCTCATGTCGTTGCACCGGCCCGAAAGGGCCGGTGAGGATTGAAACCATGCGTAAGGCCGTTAAACTGCGTAGTCGGGTTAGTTGCACCGGCCCGAAAGGGCCGGTGAGGATTGAAACCAGCGGGGGAGAGTGCTAGCTACGACACTAGCCGCCCGTTGCACCGGCCCGAAAGGGCCGGTGAGGATTGAAACACGCCGATTGTGCTTTTGAAGCTTCTGGCTTGCATCGTTGCACCGGCCCGAAAGGGCCGGTGAGGATTGAAACGGCCACCACTCAGGGTCAACCCCCGCCGTGACGTGTTGCACCGGCCCGAAAGGGCCGGTGAGGATTGAAACACTGCCTCCAGGCCCGGCCGTCCTCTCCGCCTCGTGCGTTGCACCGGCCCGAAAGGGCCGGTGAGGATTGAAACACTACTTCGGCCGCGACTTGCGGGACGATGGCGTTGTTGCACCGGCCCGAAAGGGCCGGTGTTTTTCTTTGTAAGACTTTAGATACCTAAGTGCTGATGCCCATAGAACTCCTTTAGCGCCCCAGCAAACCGCTCAGGTCAAAGCTGGTCTTGATGATGGGCGAGGCGAGGGCCACCGAGGTGCGGGTGGTGCCGAAGGCGCTCAGCTCTTCGATGATGCGGCGCAGGTCGTCTATGGAGCGGGTGGCCACGCGCACGATGAACGAAGCGCCGCCGGTCACGAAGTGGCACTCGCGCACTTCCGGGGTCTTTTCGGCATAGCGGTTGACGCCGTTGTAGTGGGCTGGGGTAGTGGTCAGCTCGATCAGGGCGATTACCGCAAACCCCAGCGCCTCGGGGTTTATCTGCGCCCGGTAGCCTTCGATAACGCCGGCTTCTTCCAGCTTGCGCACCCGCTCGGCCACGGCCGGAGCGCTCCGGCCCACGCGCCGCGCCAGCTCGCTGGTTGATATGCGGGCGTCGGCCTGGAGCTCGGTCAGGATAGCCAGGTCTATCTCGTCGAGGCGGTGTTTGGATGCTAAAGGCATGTGGCCATATTACTTTATATATGCAAGGCGTTAACGCATTATTACTTTCATCTTCCGCTTCCAATCCCGGCTTTACCTGGCGTAGCCTCGGGTTAAGGAGGTAGTTATGATAGTAGGCGTTCCCAAAGAGATAAAGACGCTCGAGAACCGCGTCGCCATGACCCCCGGCGGCGTGGCCAGCCTGGTCAAGCGCGGCCACGAAGTGCTGGTGCAAAAGGGAGCCGGAACCGGCTCCGGCCTTAGCGACGCCGAGTACGAAGCCGCCGGCGCCAAGCTGGTGAGCGTGGACGAGGCCTGGGGCGCGGAGATGGTGGTCAAGGTCAAAGAGCCCATCGCCCCCGAGTACAAGTACCTGCGGCCCGACCTGATCCTCTTTACCTACCTGCACCTGGCGGCGGCCGAGGAGCTGACCAAGGCCATGCTCGACTCGGGCGTTACCGGCATAGCCTACGAGACCGTCCAGACCGCCGACGGCGCCTTGCCGCTCCTGGTCCCGATGAGCGAGGTGGCCGGGCGCATGGCCACCCAGGAAGGCGCCAAGTACCTGGAAAAGTCGTTCGGGGGCCGGGGCGTGTTGCTGGGCGGCGTGCCCGGCGTGGAGCCGGCCGAGGTGGTAATAATCGGCGGCGGCACGGTGGGCATCAACGCCGCCAAGATTGCCGTGGGCATGGGCGCGCGGGTGACCATCCTGGACGTCAACCACGCCCGCTTGCAGTACCTCGACGACGTCTTCGGCGGTCGTTTGGTAACCCTCACTTCCAACGAGGCCAACATCAAAGAGGCTCTAAAGCGCGCCGACGTGCTGGTGGGCGCGGTGCTCATCCCCGGCGCCAAGGCCCCCCACCTGGTGACCCGCGACATGCTGCCCCTGATGAAGGAGGGCTCGGTCATCGTTGACGTGGCCGTGGACCAGGGCGGTTGCGTGGAGACCATCAAGCCCACCACCCACGCCGAGCCGACCTACGTGGTGGACGGCGTGGTCCACTATGGCGTGGCCAACATGCCCGGCGCGGTGCCGCGCACCAGCACCTTCGCCCTCACCAACCAGACCCTGCCCTACGCCATCGAACTGGCCGAGAAGGGCCTGGCGGCGCTCAGCGAAGACCCGGCGCTCCTGCGCGGCCTGAACACCTACAAGGGCAAGCTCACCTACGCCGCCGTGGCCGAGGCCTTTGGCCTGCCCTACACTCCGCCCGCAGAGGCGCTGCGCGGTTAGCCGCCCTGCCATGCCGTAGCAAGCCGGTGCTTTGCACCGGCTTGCTTGTAGAGTGAGGCCATGAAGAAGGCCGCGTTCGCCCTGCTGCTCCTGGCCGGCGCGCTGGCGCGGGCGCCCGTGGAAGCGCCACCGCACGTGCCCTGGCACGACGGCGAGCAGCTGGTCTACCGGCTGAGCTGGAAGGGCATCCCCTTGGGGAAGCAAACACTCAG
>JALVWZ010000309.1 GCA_027023115.1 Thermaceae bacterium | reverse complement strand
CTATCAAAACGAATGCCGTAAGCGCCATCAGAGCGATGGTAATGAAGCCGTAGTAATTGACGAAGGAAACGTTACAGGGGACGGGCGTGGCGGCGCAGGCGGTGGGGTGGAAGCCGGGGATCTTCTGCTCGGCATAGTGCAGGGTGCTAATGGAACCGCCCACCAGCGCCATCGGTAGCGCATAGCGGCGCACACGCGGATCGTTGTAATAGGTGGCGATGCCCAAAATGAGCACCAGCGGGTACATGAAGATGCGCTGATACCAGCAAAGCTCGCAAGGGGTGAAGTGGCGCACTTGCGAGTAGTAGAGGCTACCGGAGGTGGCCACTATAGAGACCAGCCAGGCGAAGGCGATTAACAGCAAGTTGCGTTCGCGTGTGCTCATGTCCTTATCCTAAGCGCTCAGGAGCGCCTCGACGTACTCGCCGGCGTCGAACGGCTGCAAGTCGGCGGCGCTTTCGCCGACGCCGATGAACTTGATGGGTACGCCCAGCTCGCGCACGATGGGCACCAGCACCCCGCCCTTGGCGGTGCCGTCGAGCTTGGTGACGATCACGCCGGTTAGCGCCACCGCCTCGTTGAACTTCTTGGCCTGCTCGAGGCCGTTCTGGCCGGTGGTGGCGTCGAGCACCAGCCACACCTCGCCGGGTTCGCCCGGGTCGGCCTTGGCGATGGAGCGCTTGACCTTCTTGAGCTCCTCCATCAGGTTGTGCTTGGTGTGCAGGCGGCCGGCGGTGTCTACGAAGAGCAGGTCTATCCCGCGCGCCTGACGCGCTTTGGCGGCGTCGAAGGCCAGGGCCGCTGGGTCGGAACCTTCGGGGGCGCTGATTACCGGAATGCCGGTGCGTTCGCCCCAGAGCTCCAGTTGGGCCCCGCCGGCGGCGCGGAAGGTGTCACCGGCGGCAAAGAGGACGCTCTTGCCCCGTTCCTTGTAGTACTGCCCCAGCTTGGCGATGGTGGTGGTCTTGCCCACGCCGTTGACGCCCACCATCAGCACCACGTGCCCTTTGGGTTCGACGGTGGACTTCTTGGCGTCGGGCTTGAAGCCCAGTTTGCGCAGCTTGGCGCGGCGGGCGTCGGGCTCGAGCTGCAACACCAGCGCCTGCTTGACGGCCTCGCGCAGGTCGCGCTTGCCGCTTTCGCGTACTTCCTTGAGGATCTCCTGGGTAGCCTCGAGGCCCACGTCGGCGGCTACCAGGGCGAACTCCAGCTCTTCCAGAACTTCTTCGGGGTCACCTCCCCAGGGCACCGCCTGAGTGAGGGTCTGGCTCGTTTTCTTGAGGCCCTGCTTTAGTCGGTCGAACCAGCTCATTGGTCACCTTCCAGCTCGCGTAGGTGGGCGAAGGCTCGCTCGAGGCGCTTCATTACCCGTTCCTTGCCCAAAATCTCCAGCAGCTCGTACATTCCCGGCGTGGCCAGGCTGCCGGTAATGGCGGCCCGCAGGGGCTGCATCACCTTGCGCAGCTTCAAGTCTCTTGCGGCGGCGAACGCGGTTATGGCTTCTTCGGTGCGCTCGGGGGCGAAGTCGGGCAGGCCGGCCAGCAGCTCCTTCAGCTCGCGAAGGGTCTCGGCTCCCTTTCTTAGCTCTTTTTCGGCCTTGGGCGCGAAGGGGTAGTCTTCGTCGAAGAAGTAGCGCGCCTTCTCCACGAACTCCTTCAGGGTCTCGAAGCGCGGACGCATGACCGTTACCACCTGGCAAAGGTACTCGTCCGTGCCCCACTCGAGCCCGGCGGATTGCAAAAACGGCTTGAGGCGGTCGCATGCTTCTTCCAGGCTCAGCACCTCGCGGATGTACTTACCGTTCATCCAGCGCAGCTTTTCTTCGTCGAAGACGGGGCCGCCCAGGCTGACGCGCTCCCAGCTGAAGGCGGCGATCATCTCCTCGAGGCCGAATATCTCGCGCTCGTCGGGCATCGAAAAGCCCATCGTCGAGAGGTAGTTGACCAGCGCTTCGGGCAGAAAGCCCTCTTCGCGGTAATAGTCGATGCTGGTGTGACCGGTGCGCTTGGAGAGCTTGGCGCCGCCCGGAGCGCGCAAGAGCGGCAGGTGGTACCACTTGGGCTCGTCCCAGCCGAATGCCTGGTAGAGCAGTTTTTGGATGGGGGTGCTCACCAGCCAGTCTTCGCCGCGAATGACGTCTGTAACCTCCATCAGGTGGTCGTCGACCACGACCGCCAGGTGGTAGGTTGGGTAGCCGTCCGACTTGAGCAGCACCACGTCGGGTATTTCGTGGCTGGAGAACTCGATTGCCCCGCGCAACTCGTCGTATACCACGACGCTGCCCGACTCGGGCGTCTTGAGCCGGATCACGTGCGGCTCGCCGGCGGCAGCGCGGGCTTCGGCCTCGGCGCGCGGAATGTTGCGGGCGCGGCCGTCGTAGCCGTAGCCCAGGCCCTTCTTTTGCAGCTCCTCGCGGATCGCGGCCAGCTCTTCGGGGGTCTCGAAGGCGCGGTAGGCCAGGCCTTTGTCCAGCAGTTCCTGGGCGTAACGGCGGTAGAGCTCGAGCCGCTCCGACTGGCGGTAGGGGCCGTTCGGCCCGCCCACGTCGGGGCCTTCGTCGTAATCAAGACCCAGCCATTTGAGGGCGCGCAGAATGCCTTCTTCCGCCCCCTCGACGTAGCGGTTCTGGTCGGTATCTTCGATGCGCACGATGAAGCGCCCGCCGTTCTTGCGGGCCCAAACGTAACTGAAAATGCCGATGTAGGCGGTGCCTACGTGGGGGAAGCCGGTGGGGCTGGGGGCGATGCGGGTCTTGACCATACCGCCGGTATTCTACTCGAAAGCGCGGTGATAAAAGGCGTTGGCACGGCGTCGCCCCGGGCGCCCGCGGCTCTTCCAAGCGAAAGAGCGCAGAGCACCCGCTGGCTAAACAGTTGCAACGAGGCTCAAGCATGGCGATCCGTCCGATCAACAAGAAAGCGCATCTTCAAGCGGCCAGCGTTGCCAACGGCAAGGGGCTTGGTCTTGTTTTGCAATGAATGTGGTCTGTAGCTGCGGCATACCTTTGGTCGGCCGTATAGTTATAGGTATGTTTGCACCGGCCAAAGAATAAGGTTACCAAAGGCCATTTTCTGCGTGCCAATGCCGCTATTTTTTTCTTTTCAAGCTGATGCGATGTGGTATGCTATTGCACGGTACAAAACTCGAGAGCCCGTGGGTGCTTCGAATTATCCCGGTATCAGCGGGCTGGAGAAGGAGGCTAGTATGTTCAAGAAAGCTGTAAGGATATTGGCGGCCAGTGCTCTCATCTTTGGGGCCCTGGCTGGGGTAGCGTTCGCCAAGCAGAAGGTAATTATCGAAAGCTGGCGTACCGACGACCTAAAACTCTGGAAAGACGTTATAATCCCAGCGTTCAACAAGCATTACCCCGACATCGAAGTCGTCTTTGCGCCCACCGCTCCGGCCGAGTACAACGCCGTTCTCGACAGCAAGCTGCAGGCGGGCACCGCCGGCGACCTGATGGCCTGCCGTCCCTTCGGCAAGTCGCTCGAGCTCTTCAAGAAGGGCTACCTGGCTCCGCTCAACGGCCTGCCCGGTCTCGAAAACTACAGCGACTTCGCCAAGTCCGCCTGGACCACCGACGACGGCAAGACCACCTACTGCGTGCCGATGGCCTCGGTGATCCACGGCTTCCTCTACAACAAAGACCTCTTCGCCAAATACGGCTTCCAGCCGCCCAAGACCTGGGAAGAGTTCATCGACCTGCTGGCCCAGATGAAGAAGAAGGCCCCGGCCATTTCTCCCTTGGTGATGGGCACCAAGGACCAGTGGGAAGCGGCCACCATGGGCTGGCACAACATCGCCCCCAACTACTACGGCGGCGAGGCCGGCCGCAAGGCGTTCCTGGCCGGTAAAGAAGGCTTCCACACCGACGGCTTCCTGAAGGGCTTCGAAGTGCTGGCCCAGTGGGCCCCCTACCTGCCGCGCGGCTACAAGGCGGTCAGCTACTCCGACTCGCAGCAGCTCTTTACGCAGGGCCGTGGCTTCATCTACCCCGCTGGCTCCTGGGACATCGGCGTGTTCCACCAGATGAACCCTAAGCTCAACATGGGCGCTTTCAAGTCGCCGCCGCCGGCCGGCGCCAGCAAGTGCTACATCAGCGACCACCCCGACATCGCGCTGGGCCTCAACCCGGCCAGCAAGAACAAAGAGGCCGCCAAGAAGTTCCTCGAGTGGCTGACCACCAAGGAGTTCGCCGAGCTCTACGGCAACGCTCTGCCCGGCTTCTTCCCGCTGCACAACTACAACATCACCATCAAGGATCCGGTCGCCAACCAGTTCCTCTCCTGGCGTCAGCAGTGCGAGGGCACCTTCCGGATGACCTACTACAAGCTCTCCGACCAGAAGCCCGACGCCGAGACCGACCTCTGGACCGCCTCGGTCAATATCCTCAACGGCAACCAGAGCCCGGAGGAAGCCGCCAAGTGGATCGAGTGCCGCCTGTCTTCGTGGTACCAGCCGCACAAGCACTTCCACCAAGAGCTGAACTGTAAGTAGTTTCCCGCACGCTCCAGGGGGCCAGTGGCCCCCTGGAGCCGTTAAGGCCGCCCGACGTTTTTCAGACCAAAAACAGTAGAAGGAGCAACGGCAAGATGAGGCGTAAACCGTTTCCCTGGCACATCACCGTATTTCTCGCCCCGGCGGCGCTGATATACACCGTCTTCATGATCTATCCAATGATCGCCTCGCTGGACTTTTCTCTTTATCAGACGGTCGAAGGTGGTAAACAAGTTTTCGTGGGGCTCGGCAACTACATAAGGCTCCTGACCGATCCGCTTTGGAGCCACTCGTTTTGGAACGCGTTTCGCAATAACGTCGTCTTTTTTCTGATTCACATGACCTTGCAAAACCCGATAGGCTTGTTACTAGCGGCCTTGCTGGCGACCAACATTCGCGGTGCCTGGGTCTACCGGACCATCATCTTCACCCCGACGATCCTCTCGGTGGTCCTCATCGGCTTTGCCTGGAAGCTGATCCTCAGCCCAACCTGGGGCATTTGGTTCCCCCTCTTGGACAAGCTGGGGCTGGGTAACAACGAGATTGCCATCGCCCTGTTGGGCAACGAGAAGTCGGCCCTGATTACCCTGGCGCTCATCTCTGTCTGGCAGAACATCGGCATTCCGATGATGCTATTTCTGGCGGCCCTGATCCGCATCCCCACCGAGCTGATCGAGGCTGCCCAGGTGGACGGCGCCAGCGGCTGGCGCATCTTCTGGAGGATACAGTTTCCCCTGATCATTCCCACCGTGGGCATCGTCGCCATCCTGACCTTCATTGGCAACTTCAATGCCTTCGACCTGATTTACGCCACCCAGGGGGCGCTGGCCGGGCCCAACTTTTCCACCGACATCATGGGTACGTTCTTCTTCCGCACATTTTTTGGCTTTCAGCTCAGGCCCGGCGACCCGAACATGGGCGCTACCGTGGCCGGCATGATGCTCTTGATAATCCTGACGGGCGTCATTATCTACCTGTACGGGTGGCAGCGGCGCATGGAGGAGGTGCAGTTCTGATGACCGGAAAACGTTATCGCTGGTTGCGTGCGCTCAAAACCGGCGGCGTCCACGCCGCCCTCATTGCCTACAGCGCTTTAGTGCTCTTTCCGATACTGCTGGTCTTCATGAACTCCTTCAAGGACCAGATGTCCATCTTTGGCGAGCCGCTCAAGCCGCCCACCCCGGCGACCTTTTCCATCGAAGGTTACAAGACCCTCTTCGACGTGGCCAACTTTGGCCATTACTTCGTCAACAGCCTGATCGTGACCGTCGTTTCGCTCCTTTTGATCGTCTACCTGGGAGCAATGGCCGGCTGGGCGCTGGCCGAGTACGAGTTCAAGCTGAACACATTCATGGCCATCTACCTGGCGCTGGGAATCATGGTGCCGATACGCCTGGGCACGGTCGGCATCCTGCGCCTTTTGGCCGGTTGGCACCTGGTCAACACCCTGACGGCGTTGATTCTGGTCTACACCGCCATGGGGTTGCCGCTTTCGATATTCATCCTCAGCCGCTTTTTTACCCAGTTGCCGCCCGACTTCAAAGACGCCGCCCGCATTGACGGGGCCAGCGAGTACCGCATCTTCACGCTGGTGTTGCCGCTGGTGCGGCCGGCGCTGGGGACGGTGGCGGCCATCAGCATGATTCCCGTCTGGAACGACCTTTGGTTCCCGCTCATCCTGGCGCCTTCGGAACGGACGAAGACGATCGTGCTGGGCGCGCAGGTGTTCTTGGGGCAGTTCCTCAACGACTGGCAGGCGGTGCTGGCGGCGCTCAGCTTGGCGATGATCCCGGCGGTCTTGCTGTACATGATCTTCTCCAAGCAGCTCATCCGCGGCCTGACCGCCGGCGCGGTCAAGTAGACACCCGGAGGTGGTTATGAAAATTGGCATCGTGGGGCTGGGAACGATGGGGCACGTGCACGCCGCGGCTTACCGGCGGATGGGGGCGGAGCTGAAGTTCGCCTACGACGCCGACCGGGAAGTTCTGCAAGGCTTTGCGAATGAGTACGGCCTCGAGCCGACGGATAGTTACGAAGCGTTGGTGCGCGCCGTTGACGTGGTGGACATCTGCACGCCGACGTTCACCCACCTGGAGCTGGCCGAGCAGGCCTTCGCGCTGGGCGCGGAGGTGATTTTGGAAAAGCCGCTGGCGTTGACCGCGGCCGAGGGCGAGCAGATCATCCGTGCGGCGCGCGACACCGGCCGCCGCCTCTTCGTGGCCATGGTGGTTCGCTTCTTCCCGCAGTACCGGCGTACCGCCGAGCTGGTGCGCGCCGGCGAGCTGGGGGAGGTGGGCGTGGTGCGCCTGAAGCGGGTAGCCTTCCCGCCGCAGGCCGGCTGGTTCCGCGACCCGGCGCTTTCCGGGGGCATGCCGGTTGACCTGATGATTCACGACCTCGACTACGCCCGCTGGCTGCTGGGCGACCCGGTAAGCGTCTTTGCCCGCCGCAGCAACCCAATCCAGGGAGAGCCCTTGGAGCACGTGCAGGCTTTGCTCGGTTACCAAAACGGGGCGATGGTCCTCGTCGAGGGCGGCTGGGCGTATCCGCCCGGCTACTTCCGCACTTCCTTGGACGTGGCCGGCAGCCGGGGTTTGGTGGAGTGGAGTTCCGACCAGCCGGCGCCGCTGGAAACGCTCTTCCCCAAAGACGCGCCGCCGCCGGCGCTGGGGTTACCGATGGCGGGGCTGGAGGTGGACCCCTACGAGCTCGAGCTCAAACACGCTCTGGCTTCGCTGGAGAGCGGCGACCCCTTCGACGTTTCCCCCGACGACGCCCTGGCGGCCCTCAAGCTGGCGATAGCGGTGCGCGAAAGCGCCGCCAGCGGTCGCGTGCTGGAGGTGGCCTGATGCGTATCGGCATAATGAGCTTCGCCCACCTGCACGCCGAGGGTTACGCGCAAAACCTGCGCCGCATTCCGGGCGTGGAGCTGATAGGCTTTTCCGAAACCGACCCCGAACGGGGCAGGCGCTTTAGCCACGAGTACGGGCTGCGCTGGTTCTGGACCCACGAAGACCTGCTGGCCGAGCAGCCCGACGCAGTGGTGATCACCTCGGAAAACGCCACCCGGCGTCCGTTGGTGGAAATGGCCGCGGCCGCGGGGGCGCACGTGCTCAGCGAAAAGCCCATTGCCACCAGCGTGGCCGACGCCATCGCCATGAAAAAGGCTACCGACGCCGCCGGCGTGCTGTTCATGACCGCCTTCCCGATGCGTTTTTCGCCGGCGGTCGCCTCGCTGCGTGAGATGATCCGGTCTGGTGAGCTGGGCCGGGTGTTGGCGGTTGTGGGCGTCAATCACAGCGAGAACCCCAAGCACCACCGCGCCTGGTTCGCCCAGAAAGAACTGGCCGGCGGCGGGGCGGTGATGGACCACAGCGTTCACCTGGCCGACCTTTACCGTTGGATCTTCGCAACCGAGATAAACGACGTTTATGCCCGCGTCGCCAACCCTTTCGACCCGGAAGTGGACGTTGACACCGCTGGTCTGCTCTTGCTGCGGCTAGCCGACGGCACGCCGGCCAGCATAGACGCCAGCTGGAGCCGGCCGGCCCACTACCCGCGCTGGGGGCATTTGAAAATGGAGGTGGTCGGCGAAAAAGGCGCGGTGCTGCTCGATGCCTTTGCTGGCCACCTGCACGTTTGGCGGCGCCAGGCAGGGCGGCCTTACGAGTGGCTCGGCTACCATCCCGACCCCAATCAGGGAATGATGGAGGCGTTCGTGCGCAGCGTGGCCGAGAAGAGGGAGCCGCCCGTTTGCTGGCGTGATGGCTTCGAGGCCATGAGGGTGGCGTTGGCGGCTTACGAGTCGGCCGCCAAGGGAGAGCCGGTCGAGCCGGGTAGCTTGAGATAAACAGGGACATTATTCTTGCGCCTAC